>JBAXCM010000292.1:0-6115 GCA_037141475.1 Verrucomicrobiota bacterium
CCAGGGGAGGACGGCCGCGATGCGCGAGCTGTAAAAACTAGATGGGTTATTTTGAGCTTGGTCGGGCAAGGTGATCCACAATTGTTGGGTTTCATCCACCAGGTAGTCCAAGCCACCGGCATCAAAGAGAGCGGCATTGAACGGGCTTCCCAGAGGCCCGATCCGGAACGGCCCGTCCACCGAATAGTGGATGCCAGCGAGTCTCCACAGGCCGTCCTCCAGCACAAACATGCCGCCACCGGAATCCCCCACCGATAGATGGCATTCATCGGTCAGCCCCGGGTTGTCGAAATCACAAGATAAGAACTCCCCGAGGCCTGCCGAACTAACCGTCTGCACCACCGTGTTGCGGCCCCAGCGCTCGACCCCGTCGCCAGCCCCCCAAAGCCAACCCTTGGGCTCGCCGCCAACTACGACCTGAGCACCGCGTTGGGTGCCCCGGCCGAAAATAGCCGCAGTGGCTCCGATATCAGCCACTCCGCTGGACAGCGGCGCGTACGTCGGGAATGGTTTGGCATGATCCACTTCCCAAATCCGCAGATCGCTCGCCGGGCAGTCATGCACCGCAATCGTCGTATAGATATCACCATGGAAGTCGAACCCATCGCCGGGATTTCCACCAATGTGCTGAGCCGTGATGAAAAAACACGGGGCGATAGGCACGCCGAGAAACCCGATGAATTTGCCCTCGTATTGCCATCCCGAGTTGTCACCTGGCGTAGTGGTATGGTGCCGGGCGTCGTCGGTGGCCAAAAAAATCACTGCCAAACATTGATCCGCCCATCCTGAAATGAGCCACATTCCTATAAGCACCAAGCGTTGCAACGGCATGAGCGGACGCTAGCACACACCCGCCAACCTCGCAGATAAATAAAATGATTAGCTGGCTTCGCTTGGTCAGCCGGATAACGATTGCCCCGACACCGCAGTAAAATCCATGAAATTCCGCCCATCCCCGCCCATCACGCCGCCCCTTGCCCTGGCCACAGGCAGATGCCGGCCAATCCTCAATCTAGGAGTATGCCCGCAATGAGCCTGCGCCGCTACATGACGCTGGTAGGCTGGGGCCTGCTGGTCACCACGCTGGGACAGATGGTGAGCCTCGGCGAAAAGCCGATCCGCAATCTACTGATGGATCAACTCGGCCTGTCGGCCACCGAGATGGCGACCTGGCTGCTGGTGGCACTGTTGCCGTGGAGCCTCAAGCCGATTGCCGGGCTATTGTCTGACGTGGTGCCGCTATTTGGCACCCGGCGCAAGTGGTATCTCGTATTCAGCTCGCTGCTGGCGGGTTTGCTGTGGTTTGCGATGGGGCTGGTGCCGCGAAACTTCTATCCGCTGTTAGGAACGGCGTTGGTGTTCAATATCATGGCCGTTTTCGCCAGCGTGGTGGCCGGCGGCCTGTTGGTCGAGGGTGCCCAAGTGCATGGTGCCACCGGCCGTCTCAGCTCGCTGCGCTTGGTCGTCATCAACATCACCTTCATCATTGCCGGGCCGGTGAGCGGCTTTCTGGCGAGCCGCTGGTTCGGTTGGACGTCGATCACCTGCGGGGTCTTGTTTCTAACCATGGTGCCGGTCACCCTGCTGCTGCTGCGCGAGCCGCCGGTGACCCGTGAGTTTGCCACCTCAGGGGATGGGATGCGGGCGTTGGGCCGCAAGATCAACCTGCACTTGCCATGGAACAGCAAAACCCTGTGGATCGTCGGCGGGCTGTTTTTTCTCATAGAAGTGGCCCCTGGACTTTACACACCGCTATTCTACTATCAGAGAAATACGCTGCACTTCAGCCTTCAATTCATCGGTAATTTGGGAGTGATTTCCGGTGGCATGGGACTGCTCGGGTCATTTATCTATCCATTTGTGTGCCGTCGTTTCCGTCTGCGGACCTTATTAGCGCTGGCGATTCTTTGCACGATTGCGAGCAACCTCACCTATCTTGGTTACGTCTCGCACACCACCGCGATGATCGTCGAGGGAGCCGCCGGCCTGGGGATCACGCTAGCCCAGCTGCCGCTTTTCGACCTTGCGGCGCGAGCCACCGCCAAGGGCAGCGAAGCGTTGGCCTACTCACTGATGATTGCCTGCTGGAATTGGGGGCTTTCCCTTTCCGACGTCTTGGGCTCCTGGCTGTTTGACACATTCCATCAAACATTTATGAACCTCGTTTGGGTTAACGCAGGCACCACCGCGCTGGTCCTCATCGTCGTCCCATTCCTGCCAGCCCACCTCGTGGATCGAAAGGAAGGCGAGTAATCTTTGCTTCTGACACATGACTTCAGATGCAAAATGTCATCCACAAGATGAAGCTCTCCCTCAAGGAACTGCGAGAAACCTGGGTCTGGCTCCAAATCATTGGCCGCAAGTAATTTGGCCATTGTAGCAAAATTCCAGCGGCCATTGCCAAGTGCAATGAACTCATCGCGATTTTCGTCAGCACCACAAAAATGCTGGAGCAAATGCCCTTTGATCTATCAAAAATCAGGGGCTCACCACCGATGAAATGTGCACCTTGCAGAAGGCGGCTTACCTCGGATTCAAAGCCGGCAATCCGAGCCCGACCGTCGGCTGGAACGTCTATCCGGACGCTCCCGACGCCATCGGCGCGGTCCTCATTCTCGGCAACGAGGCCGATGCCAGCTTGCGCACACCGCAGAAAATCGTCATCTCCCTAACAAATGTTACCATGCGAGGACTGACCCCATCGTCTGAGTTCTGCGCGAGCCGCCGGCGCTATGGGGAAACGGCAGGCGGAGGGGAGGTCAGTGGCGATAAAATGACGCTTGTCTCGTGATATTGGCCGTCTCGGCGGCTTTCGACCTTGACGGAGTCGCCGGGTTGGTGGCGGCCCAGCGCCATCACTAGGTCCTGGGTGTCGATGATGCGCTGGTCATCGACGCGGATCAAGGCATCGCCGACGGCGAGGCCGGCCTTGGCAGCGGCACCTTTAGGCGTGAGTTGTTCGATCTCGACGGCATCCGGCAATGGCTTGCTGGCAATATCCATGCTCGCCGCTCCCGGCCCGCGGCCGAGGGGCGGTGGGACGAGTTGAAGGACCCAAGCCAGCCAATCCTTTTGGATTTCGTCGAGATTTTTGCCATAGATACTTTCGGTGGCGGCCACACCGCTGGTGTCTGCGGAGAAGCCCTCGTTGTAGGCGGCGTACCACTGAGGGAGTTTGCCGGTGGCGTGCAGGTACAGGCACATGTAGTTGGCCTGGGCATAGTGATGACTGGTGAACTGGCGGTGTTCCAAGCCCATCATCTTGGCAAATGGCAATATTTTGTTATCCTTCAACTCGCGCTGGAGTCCGGCCAGACGGGAGTTAAGCTTGGGTTCCACATGGCCGTTGACGACCTCACTGGATTCATACATGGAGGCAAACCCCTCCATCAGCCAGACTGGTTGCATCTGGTTGCGGCCTAGCTGATCTGCGTAATGGAGCGCGTGGGTAAACTCGTGAATCAGGTTGCAGCCGATGTTGGATGCGTCCACCAAATCCGGATAGAAATGACCGGTGATCTTTGGGTTGACCCACTTGCGGGGCACGATTACCGATAGATATTCCTTGGGGCCGTACTTGAACAAATCGCGCTGCAAAGCCTCGGCATGGGTACTCAAGCGCTGTTTCACTTCTGCCAGTGAGCGCTCGTCGGTGCCCATCACAAACACGATCTTCAACTTCTCATCCACAGAGTAGAGCATGTCCTCACCGTATTTCTTGTGCAACTTGTCAATCCTGGCGGCAAGTCGGGCAGCTTCATCCCCAGGCGGCTCGGATGGGGCTTGCGGCTGGTCCGCTACCGCCATGACTGCGCTCCATAGCGCCAGCGCGACAAACACCGAGAGGGTTAGGCACGGCGCACCGGCTCCAAAAAGCCAGCCTGCGGATCTTCGGTCGGATGACTGGAAAGCATATCTCATGGAGTGTTAGTTGAGAGGTTGGCGGTGGCTGGTTGGGGAGAGGTGGCGGCCGAGGCACGGGAAGGTTCCACTGGGATGGGTTGCTTGAGCAGCCATTCGCGCCAGTCCTTCTCGACCTCCGCCAGCGGCTTGGCGAACACTTGCTCGAAAGCGGCGGCACCGGTGGGGTCCTGCGCGAAACCGGCCACGTAGGCACTGTACCATAACTTCAAATTACCGGTGGCATGCAGGTAAAACATCATCGACTGAGCCTGGCTGTAGTGGTTGCCCGGGGCCTTCATGAACTGTTTTTGGTTCCATGTAACGTAGGTTGGCCATGCGACGTGATGATTGCCCTCGACGAGGCGACGGATGATCTTGAAGCGATAGTCCGGCCGAGGAATTGCATGGCCATCGACAACCTCCGAGTTTTCAAACAGGGTGGCCAAACCCTCGATGACCCAATTTTGATGGAACTGTCCATGTGCCTGCATGTCGTCCCAATGCATCGCGTGGGTGAACTCATGCACCAACTGCATGTCGGCGGTTTTGGCGGTGATGGAACGCTCTTCCGGTTGATAGAAACCCTGCGCCGAGCCCTTCCACTCGCGTGGCAACACCACCGTGACATAGTCTTTCAAGCCACCAGAAAATAGGTCGGCCTGCAATGCCCCGGTCTGTAGTGTTAGACGCTGTTTGACTTCGGCGAGTGTCTTGCGCCCGGTGTTGGTGGCAAAAATCAGTTTGAGCTGAGCATCGGCATCATAGAGGAAGCCATCGCCAAGCTTTTGCTCGAGCGCATTGAGGCGGGTTTCTGCAGCAGGGGCCGGCGGTGGGGGCTGATTGCCAGGCAGGAAGCGCACATCCTTGAACTCAGCGGTGCCGCTGCGGCCACCCTCCAGTCCTTTGTCGAGGGCGGGTGAATAGGCACGGGACGCGATCGTGCGTGCCGCAGGGTCGATGGTCACAATCGCCAGATATCCGTTTGGTGCTGGATCCACATCGTTTTGCCAATCGAAGAGCATTTCGCACACGGTGTTGCCATGGTCGCCGTCGGCGCGGGCGTGGACGGTTGACAGGTGGCCGCAGAAAACCATCGACATGTTAGAGTGCTGGCGCACGAGCTTTTCCCAAAGGATTTTACCAGCCACATCGCGCTCGGTATGGGTGAGGTAGGAATGAGTGAGCAGGATGATCTGGTGGTTGGGATGCTTGTCCACCACTTCGTTGCCCCAGGCAATTTCCTCGTCTGATGGCATGAAGTTGAGGCACAGGATCAGCCATTTTTTATCACCGGCCTCGAAGGTATGGAAGCTGTTGTCATTGCGGTCCTTTGGGAAGTTTCCGCCGAAGCCAGGCAATTTTTGGAAGCGTTCGAGCGGGAAGAACCGGTTGAACATGACGGTGCTTCTGGGCGGGTGAATCCGGTCGTAATCGTGGTTGCCGACGGCCATGATGAAGGGAACGCGTCCATCTAACGCATGCATGGCATGATCGATATTTCGCCACTCGGGTTCGCTGCCTCCCTCTTGGACCGAGTCGCCGACGTGGAGGACGTAGCGGATGTTCTGGGCGTCGCGGTTGGCGGCGATCCACGCCGTCATCTTGCTGGTGAGTTCGGGCCACTTCTGGCTGGCCCACTGGCTATCTGGAATGACCACGATCCGGAAGGGCTCGGCGGTGGCCGGTTGTTGGCCTGCCAAAAGTGCGAGGGCGAGGGATGCGGCACGCAGCCACGGCAGCGGAAAATACAGGTTAGGCAATGGGTTCATTGGAGGTTTTCGATCGGCGGAAGCGACTGATTCTCGGGGGGGGCGGGGAGGCCGCTGGGATAACGAGCCGGAGCTCGGAGGTCTTCGCGAATTTCGCAAATTGGACAGCCATTTCGCAAAATACCCAGCAAGCGGGTGCATCGGAGCTGAGGGAGCATATTTTGGAAAATGGCCGAAAGATTGCTGCCGCTGCCAGCGTTAGGGGCCATGTTCCATTTCAACGTATGAATTCCTTCTGTATTCGATCTATCAAGGGGCTCGCCTTTGCGGGGCTGTTTTGCGTGCTAGGTGGGCCACTCCTTGCCTGGGAACCCAATGCCAAGGAGCTCGACGGGGCGATAAACAGCGGGGATTTCACCAGCTATTTTGCCAATCTCTCGGGTTGGCTGGGCCAGAAAGCCCATGGCGACCCGGCCAAGCTGACCCACCCGGTGCTCACGGCC
>JBAXCM010000293.1:0-6101 GCA_037141475.1 Verrucomicrobiota bacterium
CATCAGCGCGCTGGCCCTGCTGGCCACCGGCGATCCCAAGTACCTGCCGATGTTGCAGACCTATGCCCGCTCGCTGGCCCCCCCGACGCTCAACCTCGAGCAGTCCGGCGGCATCTCGGCGTGGTCCTGTTACGAGAGCCTTTTCCTTGCAGAGTACTATATGCTAACCGGAGACACTCAGGTGTTTCACGGGCTCAGCGAGTATGTCATCTATGCGGCCACCCATCAGAGCATGTTCGGCACCGCCGGCCATGGGTTCTCTAACGTTCCGCCGCCCGGCGGCTGGCTCGCCGGCGGCACCCATGGCTTGATCAGTTGGTATGGCCCCGTCAACCAGGCTGGTCTGGTCGCCCAACTCTCGATTGTTCTGGGCAAGAAGGCCGGTGTGGTGAGTTCCGAGATTGATCCGGCCATTGCGCGAGCGGCCAATTTCTTCGGTTACTATGTGAACCGTGGGTCCATTCCCTACGGCGAACATCAGCCGTATTGCGGGGATTACCAACTCGCTGGCCAAAGCCGGATCTACTATGATCACCGCAGCAACGGCAAGGACGGGCTGGCCGCAGTGTTGTTCGCTTGCATGGGCGACAAGCCGTTGCAGACCGAGTATTACACCCGGATGGCGGTGGCCGGATACACGGGCGAGCAATACGGGCACACCGGGCAGGGCTTCAGCTACCTGTGGACGACGTTGGGCGCCAATATGGGCGGCACCACTGCAGTGGCTGAATACCTCAAGCCCAGGCGCTGGCACCGGGACCTCACCCGCCGCTGTGACGGATCGTTCGCGTATGACGGAGCCGAGCAGTTCGGTTGCAGTCACGCTGACGACTACTGGGCCTACACCACCTACTACGACAACCCCACCGCCTATTATGTCCTGCATGCCGCCCTGCCCCTGAAAAAGTTATGCATTACCGGAAAGAATGCGAACCCGGCGAACGAACTTGGCCCCGAAAAGGTGGCCAACGCCCTCGCGGCTGCGACATTCACCCCGCTCTGTGGCGGGTATTCCACCAGCCAGCTTGTCGCCGCCCTGGGCGAGTGGGATCCGATCGTGCGCTTTAACGCCGCCACAGAGCTCAGTGTGCGTCCCGACGCGCAGGCGTTGATCCCCACCCTGATCACCATGGCGGAAAACCCCAGCGATGCCAACCAGCGCGAGGCGGCCTGCACGGCCCTCGGTTGCATGGGTGCCACCAGCGCCATCCCAGCGCTGGTCAGGCGGCTCTCGGATCCCGAAATCTGGGTGCGTGCCAAGGCCGCCAAGGCGCTGGGCTCGATGGGCTCCGCACCCGTGTCGTCCGTGCCCGCCATGATGGCCGCGTTTGTCGCCAACGTGGCACCCACCTATCCGTTCCAGGCCGGGTTCAATTGGAACGACCCCTTGCAGATCGGCAATGGCTATCTTTCCGAAACTCTGTTCGGCAAGTTGGGAAGTTACTCCATCAGTACCGACAAGGGCGTCCTCTATCCGGCGGTTCGCGCGGGAATTAAACAACCGGCAGGCATGTGGCGCAACCAACTGAGCGACTTTGTGCAAAACAAGCTGACCCTTGCCGACATCGAGGCCCTCATGCCCGAGATTCTAACCGATGCCAGCACCGAGGGACCCTGCGACCGGATGTTTACCCTGTTCCCGCCACAGGCAGCCATGAGTGCCCTCTCGAAATATCACATTCAGGAAGGCGCCAAAGTATGCGCCGACAACGTGGCGAACGGGGGGGATCTGGCGAACACCGCCATCCAAAGGCTCGCGGATTATGGTGAGGCGGCCCGCTGGGCGCTGCCGGACTTGTATGCGGATCTCGGCTTTTGGACGCATGACGGCAATTACAACACCCTCGCGGCCACCATCGCCTCGATCGAGGCCGCCACAACCTCGCCAGCCCTGCTCCAGGGCTTGCCGACAGCCAACCCGCAAGTCGTGAGCACCGCGGTCAACACGCCAAGAGCACTCACTCTAACCGGCTCCACCTGCCGGGCGGGCACGCTCACCTACACGGTTGCGACCCAACCGGCCCACGGCAGTCTAACCGGCACGCCGCCGAGTCTCACCTACACCCCTGCGGCGAACTACCAGGGGATGGATCGTTTCACGTTCATGGTGGCCGACAGCCTGACGGATTCGTCGCCAGCGACGGTGGACATTGTCGTGGGCACCGGCGGCACGGGCTTGCAGGGGCGCTATTTTGATAACGTGGATTTCACCTCGTTGGTGACCACCCAAACCGACGCTTCGATCAACTTCGACTGGGCGGCGGCGGCGCCCGCAAGCCAGATGGGCGCGAACACCTACAGCGTGCGCTGGACTGGCCAGGTGCTGGCGCCCGAAACCGGCACCTATCGGTTTTCCACGCGCACCAGTGACGGCGTCCGCCTGTGGATCAACGGCGTGCAGGTGATTAACGACTGGAACGACCAGACGTCCAATATTTGGAATGACAGCGCTGCCATCGCCCTGACCGCCGGTCAGAAATACAACCTGAAGATGGAGTATTATAGGAACGTCAATCCGGCCACGGTTAGGTTGTATTGGTATAGGCCATCGCTCCAGAGCCAAACGATCATTCCGCAGGAGTTGTTATATCCGGTGTCCGGAGTGAGCCTGACCTCGCCAGTTGACGGAGCGCGCTTCGGCATGCCGGCCACGGTCACGCTAACAGCCGATGTCGCCGACGCGGGCACGATCACGAGCGTGGCCTACTACAACGGGGATGCGTTGATCGGCACCGCCAACACCCCGCCGTATTCGCTCGCATGGACGAACGTTCCGGGCGGCCAATACAGCCTGACGGTCAGGGCCACCGACAGCACTGGGGCGGTGAGCACGTCGCCCGCCGCGGTGATCACGGTCGATCTTGGCACGGTTCCCTACACGACGGGACTCGTCTGTTACTTCGATGCGTCAGTCGGCATCACCACGAATCAAAACGGGGCGGTGGCGGGGTGGAGTGACCGGTCCGGCAATGGGCATCACGCGTCTTTGGGCAACGGCATGCCGGTGCTAGTGTCCAACCAGCTCAACTCCAGGCCGGTGTTGCAGTTCAGGGGGAATGCCACCTGGTTGAACACCGCCGGAACCTTTTTCGCCAAAGAGCAATACGTCGTGGTCCGTTCGCCCAACGCCTCCTGGAGCGGCAGCGGTTCGTTTCTCGGCCGCAGCAACACGACCGGGCAATTCCTTGCGGCTCGCCCCTCCAGCTTCAACCTTTACAGCGGCCAAACGGGCTTCTGGGATGATTGGCTTCCGTCTGCTGTTTCCAAGAATGGAGCGGCGGTCTCCAGTGCTCACGGCACCATGCCTCGCGGCGGCTTCCAGCTCGGGTCCATCACCGATTTTATGCTGCTGAAAATCACCGTTCAGGACGCCAGCCCGGCCGTAGGAAACGTCACCTATCAGATCGGGCAGAACGACAACCTAGGTTCCTGCGAGATGGACGTCGCCGAGATTATCGCTTATGACAGCGCCCTCTCGGCCTCCAACGAGGCCAAGGTGGGCTCCTATCTAGCAAAGAAATACGGTCTGACCACCGCCTACCCGGTCACCAAATACAGCAGCACCACGCTGGCTCTAACCGGCGGAGGCACGCCGTCCGCCGGTGGCACGCCCTTGACCTTCACCGTCACCGTGAGCGGTAACACGCCAACCGGCAGCGTTTCGTTCCGGGCTGGATCCACGCTGATCGGCACCAGGTCCTTGGACGGGGGTTTCCAGGCCAGCCTCACCACAAGCACTCTGGCTGCGGGCACCTACGCGGTCACCGCCGAGTATTCCGGCGACGCGAAGAATGACGCCAGCGTCTCGACACCGGTTGTCATCGAAGTCACCAGCTCGCCGAGTCTCTATGTCATCTGGGCTGCGGCTAACATCACCGGCGTTCATCCGGGTGCGGATGCCACGCCGGGAGGCAATCCGGATGGCGACTCCATGTCCAATCTCATGGAATACGCCTGCGGCACCAATCCGCTCGTCGCATCAGGCGGCTCCATCGCCTACGTCGCAGGCGGTGCCGTCACCAAGCCCGGCCTGCCCGTCACGATCCACTTCGGCGGCTCGGACTATCGCGCGGTATTTGGCCGTCGGAAGGACTATCTGGCTGCGGGCTTGACTTACACGGTGCAATTCAGCGCGGGCCTGGATGCTTGGGTGGACAGCGCCGACACGCCAACCCTGCTGACCGCGCCCGGTAGCGCCGGAGACATGGATGCGGTGAGCGTGCCATATCCGAGCACCATCCCCACCGCTAGCGGCCCGCGGCAACCGACGTTCTTCAGACTGCGCGTCTCCAATTAGGCCAGCGCAACGCCGCTGATTGGGTTCGCCCAGTGGATCCGTGGCTTGGACTGGTCGGGCTTCGTGAATCCCGCCAAGACACCCACCGGCGACCCCGACGATGACTGGATGACCCACTTCGAGGAATACGCTTTCGGCCTCGATCCGTCCAAGGGCACCTCGGCCAATCCAAGCATAGCACCTTCCTGACACTCCCATGATCCGCCACTTCCACTTCCACTTCCACTTCCTCTTTGTCAGTTTGATTCTCGCTGTCCAAGCCCACGCCGCTGATGACGCGATGCTGACTCTTCCAATCCGCTTCCACCTGACTCAGGGGGCGACTATGACAGTGAAGGGACTAGCCATGGAGGTCTGGGTGACGCCCGCTGACATCACCGGGCCCGTGCTGGCTGAGGTCAACCGCATCTGGAAACCGGCGAACATCCGGTTTGTGGTCGAACGGACCGAGGCGGAGCCACTGCTCAAGCCTGCGAATTTCAGCGAACTGTTGCGGAGTGTCGAAAATGCCAAGCGCGGCGAGGAGGAGGTTGCGGGGTCCGGTCGCACCGCGAATATCTCCAAACTGCTAGACCCCGCCCAGCGCCACCCGTCCGCGCACAACGTCTATTTGCTGCCTTTCATCGGCTCGACCTATCAGGGCTATGCCACTCTGGGCGGCAGGCAGGTGGTGACCGGCGTGTGGACCGACAAACCTTCGCACGGCAAGCAGCCACCCGTGAAGACTTTGCTCGTCGAACCGGAACCCATGAAGGTCGGTTCGCTCGCCCGGACCATCGCACACGAACTCGGGCACAACCTTGGCCTCACTCATCCGCCCAAGGATGAACCCTCACCCGTAGGTCGGCTGATGGGTGGCGGCAAGCAGGGCTATGCGCTCACATCCCAGGAGATTACCAAGGCCCGTCAAACTGCGGGCATGCATCTGCCCGTTGGCAGGGGTGAGCGCTGACATCACCCCTGAACATGGGCTCCAGTCCCACATAGATCTCCTCCTGCGCATCCTTTGGCTCGGCCCGGTCACCGATGCTTTGCGTGGTGACGCCAGCGGGCAGGCTGCCGGAGTTCCAAATTTCTATCCAGCGCGCCTGAATTGCCATGACCGCGGGGGACCCGAAGCCGCCAGAATCCCATTCCAAGGACCTGTGAATCGATTCGAAAGAATCGCAATTGCCGGGTCGCTGGAATCCACGCTGACATTTAGGATTCCACGGGTAGTGCGCACTGTAACTTTTTCTAACATTTTCAATTGTCACAAGTCGTTGAAAATGAAAGAGCCGGCTATCAGACTTGAACTGATGACCTGCTGATTACAAATCAGCTGCTCTACCACTGAGCTAAGCCGGCGGGATGGATGATGGGACGGGGTCTCGCAACCCGTTGAAAACCCACGGCGGATTTGGCCGCCGGGCGAATTGATAGCAGGGGAGTCGGGCGACGCAAGCGCAATCGCACCGGGACGGCAGGTTTTCTAAATGCCCCGACAGGCACCAAGAACGCCGGACGAGAATAGAAAGATGACTGTCATACGGGATGACGGTTAAGTGCCGGGGTGAGGCGACGTAGCTTGGGGCCATGAATGTTCCAGTGATTTTCACCGCCCGGCCATGTGTCGGCAATTCCTTGTTGCTCAAGCGGGTATATCTGGCAGGTATTGCGGCCAGCTTGGCGTGGGGGCTGACGGCTTGTGGGCGGGTTGAGGCCGCGACAGCGTGGAATGGGCCGCGGGGAGGCAATCCGGTGATTCCCGGATATTTTGCGGACCCGTGCAGCCGCAAGTTCGGCGACACCTACTACCTTTACG
>JBAXCM010000294.1:0-6087 GCA_037141475.1 Verrucomicrobiota bacterium
GACGATATCCGCAATCAGATAGACAGGATCGACATCGATTTGCTGACCTTGTTGTCGCGCCGTGCCGAGTTGGTGCATCAGGTGGGGCTCATCAAGAAACGCGACGGCCTACAGATCTATGCGCCGGAGCGTGAGGAAGCCTTGCTGCGAAAACTCGTCGATATGAACCAAGGGAGGATGCCCGAGCGCTCGATCCGGGCGATTTATCGCGAGATCATGTCCACCGCACTGGCCCTCGAGGATGATTTGAAAATCGCCTATCTGGGGCCGGAGGGCACCTGGACCCACCAAGCGGCGATTAAAAAGTTTGGTCACTCGGTAGCCTACGCTGCCCAGCCAAATTTTGCCGATGTGTTTGACCAAGTGGCACGCCGGCGGGCGGACTACGGGGTGGTGCCGATTGAAAATTCAACGGAGGGGGCGGTTTCCCACACACTCGATCTGTTTGTTGATTCGCCATTGCACATTTGCGCCCAGATATTGTTGCGCATCGAAAATGGCTTGATGGCAGCCATCCCCCGCGAGCAAATCCAGACGCTCTATTCCCATCCGCAGGTATTCGGCCAATGCCGCTCGTGGATATTAAAAAACTTTCCCACCGCCGAACTCGTCGAAGTTTCCTCCACCACCAAGGCCGCCCAACTCGCCCGCAACCACGCCGCCGATGGTGCCGCAGCCCTCGGTGGCATGCTCGCCGCTGAGTTGTACGGACTGACGATGCTCGAAGAATCCATCCAAGACCGGGCCACCAATACCACCCGCTTTTTGGTCATCGGCGAGAAAACCTGTCCATCCACCGGCAACGATCGGACATCCATCCTGTTTGCCATCCATGACCGTCCCGGTTCGCTCGTCAACGCCCTGCGGGCCTTCGATCAGTTTGAGATCAACCTGTCGAAAATCGAGTCACGCCCGTCCAAGCGCAAGGACTGGGAATACATATTCTACGTTGATCTAGCAGGTCACTGTGCGGATCCGAAGGTTGCCAACGCGCTCGTTGAGCTCGGCAAGCACTGTTCGTTCGTCAAACTCCTCGGCTCCTATCCGGATACCGGCGAGTAAACCTATCCAATTCCCCTTGGCAGCCCCCCGGCCAGTCAGGGTGGTTTTTTGCACGGAGCCTGAATGATGGGACCGTCGTGCTCCACCAGTGATTGCCGGGATTCTGCGCTTGCATCTGGCAGCGGCTCTGCTGATCTTGCCGCCATGCGCGTGATGGCACTTACAGGAGGAATTGCTTCAGGAAAATCCACGGTTTGCCGCTTGCTTCGCGAGTGCCTGCCCTCGGTGGTCATTTTCGATTGTGATGCGGCGGTGCGCCGCATGCTCGAAGTGGATGCTGACATCATCGCGGTGGTGGCCTCCTCCTTCGGTCCTGAGTCGCTTGACAGGCAGGGCCGGGTGGACCGGCACTTCCTTCGCGGGCGGGTATTTGCCGACGATGCAGCCCGGGCCCAGCTTGAAACCATCATTCATCCCCGCGTCTTGCAAGAATGTCTTGATTCCCTCAGCCAAGCCGCACAAAGTGGCGCGACGCTTTTCGTCGCTGATATCCCGCTCTTCTTCGAAAAGGGCCTTGATTTCGGCCAGGAGCAGGTGATCGTCGTCGCCTCCTCGAGGGCCACCCAGATCCAGCGACTCAAGGCACGCAGCGGTTTCGACGAATCCATGATCGAAGCCATTCTCGCGGCACAACTGCCGACCGACGAGAAAATCCGACGCGCGGATGTGGTATTTTGGAACGAGGGTCCGCCCGTGGTTCTCAAGGCCCAAATCCGCCGTTTCTCCCAATCCCATCTCATGTCCATGCCTAACGCCTCCGATGTTTCGGACCCCAATACCCAACACACAGCCGTCGTGGATTTCCCGGCGGTTCCCGTATCCATTGATATCAACCAGTTCCGCCTCAAATCCCTCGCCGAACTCCAGACACTCACCGAAACCATCCCGGCCCGCATCTCCGGCGGACTGACGAAAAGCCACCTGGTTTATGAATTGCTTTGCTACTACGCCCGTGAAGGCACTGGCCTGATCTGCGAAGGCATTCTCGAGTTTTCCAAAGATTCCTTCGCCATGCTGCGCGATCCCAGCCGCAGCTTCCGCCCCTGCCAGGATGACATCCATCTGTCCACCAGCTTGGTGCGCGACCACGCACTGCGCGTCGGCCAGCGCGTCAAAGTGCGAGTCCGAGCCCCCCGCGAACGCGACAAATTTCTGATGGCCGTGGAGGTTGTCGAGATTGAAGGCATTGCTGCCGCTGACTACCAGGCACCAAAGGAATTTGACAGCCTGACGCCGCTCTTCCCCAACGAACGCATCCACCTTGAAGGAGAAGGCCCGGATTTTCTGGGTGTGCGCGTCATCGACCTGATTGCCCCGCTCGGCAAGGGCCAGCGCGGCATCATCGTCGCTCCCCCGCGTGGTGGGAAAACGATCCTGCTCAAGCAAATTGCCCGCTCGATCCGGCTCAATCATCCGGACGCGGAGCTCATTATTCTGCTGCTTGACGAGCGCCCGGAAGAGGTCACCGATTTTGAGGAAACCGTCGCCACCGAGGTATTTTCCTCAACCTTTGACGAGGCTCCGCGCCGCCACGCCCAAGTTGCCGACCTCGTCATTGAACGCGCCAAACGCCTCGTCGAACGCGGCAAGGATGTCATCTTGCTCCTCGACAGCCTCACCCGCCTCGCCCGCGGCCATAACTCAGCCATGCAGGGCGGGCCGATCGGCTCTGGCGGCGTCAGTCCCGCCGCCCTCCAAAAGAGCCGCAAATTCTTTGCGACCGCACGAAACGTCGAAGAAGGTGGTTCGCTCACGGTGCTAGCCACGGCGCTGATTGAGACCGAGAGCCGGATGGACGACGTGGTGTTTGAAGAGTTCAAGGGCACCGGCAACATGGAGGTGCGCCTCGACCGCGAACTGGCCGAACGGCGGGTTTTTCCAGCCATTCACATCCCCCAGTCCGGCACCCGCAATGATGACCGCCTGTATCATCCCGACGAATTCCTGCGGGTCGTTGAAATCCGCAAGCAACTGGCCCAGTTGCCCATCGGCGACGCCATCTCTACCCTGCTCGCCAACCTCCGCAGCACCAAAACCAACGCCGAATTGCTCATGCGTGGCATGCGCTGACGTGGCGGATGCGTCTCCTAACCGTCTGCGGCTGCTGCCATCCAAAGAAATTTTCAAGTGGCGCATTCGGCGCGGCGTGCTTTACTACCCCCGACATGACACGCAACAGCATTGAACTCGCCGTTAAGATTTTTTTAGTTTGCCTGATCGCGGTTTTTGGATGGGCATTTCTCGGGCTGATGCGCGAAATTGGCTGGATCTAGCAATCGCAGCCCCCCCGCCAGTTCACAGTGCCTGATCTCGGAGGAAATTCATTTGGCGCATTCCTTTGTGCTCTTTGTGTTCTTTGTGGTTCGTCTTCACGCTCTTTTGTAGTCTCCAACGCGCATTGGGCGGGCTTTCAGCCCTCAATAAAACCGATTTGATCGCTATCTAGGGCGATGCCCCGTGCTGGCTTATTGACGGGCCGTTGGCCCTGAAGAGTGCCAGACCATTTTCCGGAATTGCGGTCCATTTCCCAGCCAATTCAATGCCTGGGTCAGGAACTCTGCAGCTATTTCCATCCCACCGCGATTTCCACCATCCGCCCATTGCGGTCGTCGTACTTGAGCAGCCCATGCTGCAGTGCGTATTCATGAACGCACTTGGTGACTTTCACGTCAAAGGCGCAGTATTCGGCGATCTTGCGCAGGGGTGCAAAGTCCCCGGTCTTTTTGTGTTGCTGCCACCAACGCAGAGCATCGAGACCATCAGCGGTCTTGCCTGTGCCCAGCGTCGCCGAGGCCACCGAATCAAGCTTCAAGCGGAATCCCAGCATCTTCTCCAACTCCAGCATCATGTCGAGATTGAGCGTCTGCTCGGCCAATGTGTGAAAAATGTACGGCTGAAGAACCGGATAGTCGAATTGCAGGTGATTCCACCCCACCACCAGATCGGCGCGCACCAGCTCCTCGCCAAGGCGCTCCATCTCACTTTCCGGATAGATTTCGTAGGTGCCGCGAGCCGTGCTGTAAGAAACCCCCACCGAAACCCCCATTTTGGATTTGTTCGAAAAACCTCCGACGTCGCCGAAGCTGCGTTGGGTTTCCAGATCGAAATAGACAATATTTTTGGCGGTCACGCCGCAGCTTAGGAGTATCCTGCTCCCGTCGGCAAGCCCGTGTTCCTCTCTGGTATGGCAGACTATCGTTTTCACTGCCATTTCCCCAACAGAAGAAGCTTCTGAAAATGGACCTTGTCCATAGACACGCCGCTACAAGTCACTTCAGATGTTGCTTGCCTGCGACTTGAACACCGGCAAATTTCATCCGAGGTTCGCAACTCCGCTCTCAGACGTCAGTTGGATTTTTCCTTCAACGGCTCCTACACTTTCTCCAGCAGCTTTTCCACCTTGCGGGTGGTGGTTGCCGTGTGCTTGCCGTCCGCCAATTTCGCAGTGTCGAGGACTAACTTCAAACCGGCGAGGGATGCCTCGGCTGCGGCAAACGATTCCTTTTCACCGCCGTATTTCTTGTCGGAGAAATACTTGGTGAACGTCGCGCCTTTGCGGCTAATCGACAGACGCCAGCCTTGGAAGCCGGTGGTTTCGTAGGTGAAACGGGTCAGGTTCTTGATTGATTTCATGGTGGTTGGGATGGTGTTTGGTTTTGTGATATCTCTATCCGCGACATGTCTAGCTGTTAAGTGTAAGTTAGTCAAAGGATTTTTGAGGGGTGAGTTCCGGAAGAAATATCTGCAGAAAAAATCCGCTTGCGTTGCATGCAGGTTTGCGGCAGCCTCCTCGCACCCAAGGCGGCTTGGCGGAATTGGTAGACGCGCTCGACTCAAAATCGAGTTCTAACGAGTGTGGGTTCGAGTCCCACAGCCGCTACTTTAGAAGCTGGGTGATTCGCTGTTGAAGGGGGCGGGGTTGGCTGAAGGCCGCACGAGAAAGCCACTTTCAGGCCCGAACGAATGTTTATTCCTGCCGTATGCCAGCCACTCGCACCATAGGAATCATAGCCGGCAACGGTGTTTATCCTGAAACTTTCATCACCGCCGCTAGGAAGCACGCTCCAGGTGTCCGACTGATAGCGGCCGCCTTCGAAAATGAAACCAGGCCCGAACTCGCCCGTCTGGTCGAGGCCATCGCATGGTTTCGGGTCGGCCAACTCGGGAAAATGCTTAAATTTTTCCGTAGTGAGGGGGTGAGTGAGGCGGTGATGGTGGGGCAGATTGCGCCGAAGAACTTATTTGACTTGAGGCCGGACATTCGGACGTTGATGTTATTGGCGCGGCTGAAGGAGCGCAATGCGGAGACCTTGTTTGGGGGGATTGCCGGGGAACTGGCGAAGGACGGCATCACACTGCTGCCAGCGACCACCTTTCTTGATGACCACCTGCCGGGACCCGGTCACGTTTGCGGGCCGGTATTTTCCAAGCGGCAGTTGTCGGACGTGCAGTTTGGTTTGCGCATCGCCAAGGCCACCAGCGCCCTGGACATTGGCCAGACGGTGGTGGTGCGCCATGGTACCGTATTGGCTGTGGAGGCATTTGAGGGAACCGACGCCTGCATCCGGCGCGGCGGTGAATTGGGCCGGGGCAAGGATGTCCTGCTGGTCAAGGTATCAAAGCCGCAGCAGGATTTCCGGTTCGACGTGCCGGTTATTGGCCGACAGACGCTGGAAACCTGCGCTGCGTCCGGCGTCAGCGGCATAGCCATAGAGGCGGGGCGAACCTTGATGTTGGAACGGGCCGCCGTCGAGCAGCTTTGCCAGCTGCACAAAATCGGCATTCATGCCGTGGCCTGAGGGCGGTATAAGGCGAGGAGTTCCTCAGCCCGATCGGCGGCAACCCCTTCGTGAAAGTCGTCGTTGACCATGCACACCGGGGCACTGCCGCAGGAGGCAAGGCACTCGGCGAATTCGACGGAGAAATTTCCGCAGGGAGACACCGCGATCGGGTGATGGTGAGGGTCGCACTGCGAGCGGTCGATGCCGGTGAGTTCGCACAAGCGCTCCATGAGTTGGTGGCTGC
>JBAXCM010000295.1:0-6077 GCA_037141475.1 Verrucomicrobiota bacterium
CGAGTTGGCGGCGCGGTTTCCGACAACGTCCGCTCAGTCAAAATCCGCGAACATGGGATCCGCTACGAGGTTGATTTTAGCCAAGGCCACAAAACCGGATTCTTTTGCGATCAACGCAATAACCGGAAAAACTTCGGAGCACTGGCGGCCGGCCGCAGCGTGTTGGATTTGTGTTGTTACACGGGCGGTTTCGCCATTGCCGCGGCCCTCGGCGGTGCCAGCGATGTCTCCGCAGTGGACCTGGATGAAACTGCCGTGGCGATGGCCAAGCGCAATGCCAACCTCAACTCTGCAAAGGTCAAATTCACCCATGCCGACGTGTTCACTTGGTTGCGTACCATGATCGAAAACGGCCGTAAATGGGACTTGGTGGTCGCAGATCCACCGAAATTCATCCACGGCCGCGAAGACGAGCTCGGAGTCGCCAAATACGCCGATCTCAACAAGCTCGCGCTGCAGCTCGTCGCTCCATCTGGACTCTTCGTCACCTGCTCTTGCTCCGGCCAGTTGGGCGCGGGCGAGTTCGAGAGAATCGTCATCACCTCCGCCCACCGCCGCGACCTTCGCCTCCAAACCTTTGATCGCACCGGGGCTGGCCCCGACCATCCCACCCTCTCTAACTACCCGGAATCCCGTTACCTCAAGGTCCTCTGGTCAAGGGTCATCTCATAAATCCTGCTCAATTGCCTTGAGCGTTAGGAACAACTCGTTCCAGCGGCGCTGACGTGGCTCAAGCGCCCGTTTCTCGCTGGCTAGATGACGGCGGATGGCTGCCAGCGAATCCGCATAATCCTGGAACACAATGCGCAAGGCCTCCTCGTAGTCCGCTCGCAGGGTGCTGGCATACGCACCACAGGTATCTAACAAGCGCTCGTGAAACTCCCCTATCAGCGACCTGCGAGTGAGCCGGGCAATCAGCAGGCCGGCCAAGCCGAAAACCGCCGACAAGCCGCAAAACACCACTGCAACCCATGGCAGCGCCAATGCCCCGCAAGTGGCCCCGGCCGTCAGCAACCAGAGAGTGGTGAATGTGAACGATTTGAGGGCAACGTTGCGGCGCAACAGGTCCTTACCCAACTGGTGGCGCACATTCAGGTTGCCAATCCCTTGGCTGGCCGCCCGTCCGAGGCGCTGCACGAATCGCCGCCGCGCAACGGCCAGAGTGTCATCAAGTTGCACCGCATCACCCAAATCCACGCCTAGGGCTTGGCGCACACGGGCCGCGACCTCGTCCCAGTGGTTGCGGCAGGCATCGGCAACTTCCGCACCATCCGTTTGCGCCACAGCTTCCACGGTCGCCTGTAGGCGGGCGATAATGACGGCTTCCATTTCTTGTCCGGTGCGGTCTCCAACAAAAAGCCGCCAAACCGAACGCAGCGCCCCTAACCGCTTACCCAGCAATTTTGCCACGCCGACGGACTCGCTTTGAAACACCTCGGCCACCCCGGTAAGATGGCGCGGCAACCGGCTGAGGAAATGCTCGCGCATGCCATCGATTTCCCGCTCAATGGTTTCTAACATGTCGCCATTGGCATGGATACCCCGGGTAAGGCCATCGATTTGCACATCGACGCAGCGCAAGGCGGCGGCGGCCTGAGCCCAGGAATTTTTCAACAAGGCCAGGCGAAAAGTGGACGAGCAGACCTTGAGGGAGATGAATTCCTCGAGGGCGGGATATCCGCTTGCCGCAAGCATGCCCGCTGAGGCAGGCACGGAGCGCTTGGCCTCGCAGGCAAGTTTGGCCGACACGGCAAAGATCGGTGGGACGCGGCCGATGCGCTTGAGTGAGAGGTCGCGCACATGGCCGAGGATCACTGCGATATCTGCGGGGGCGTGCTGATCGATTTGCTGAAGAATAAAAACCGCCCGGGTGAGCTGGTCCTCAGAGAGCCGCGAGACGAAATTCCATGTCGCAGCACCCCACGGGTTGGATGCCGGAAACACCACGCATATCAACTCGGCTCCAGCTAACAATCCATCCATCTGCGGTTGCCAAGCAATCCCGGGGGCATTGGTCCCAGGCGTATCCACCAGATTGAAATCGCGCAGCAGTGGCAGCGGTCGGCAGTGCTCCACCAACAATCCGGCAGAGGCCACCTCGTGGACCGACTCACCGTAGCGGTAGCAAATCACTCGTTTGGTCTCAGGCAGGCGGTTGACGCGGCACAAGTCGTGGCCGAAAAGACCGTTGAAGAAGGTGGATTTGCCAGCATTCACTTCGCCACAAACGACAAATAGAAACGGCCGACCCAACCCGTGTGCTAATCCGGCAGAGGGCAAAGAGCGGGCCAGATCGCTACCGGTTTCCGAAGCAAGCGCCTCAATATCCCCCAGCAACTCTGACAAGCGCTCGCGGGTTGCGAAGTAACGCTCGCCTAACATGTTGGTTGGCTGGAATGAATGGGGGGATTAGTGAACGGGCGCCTTCACCGCCACTCGGGCAGTAGCCATCTCGCCTCTCATCGCTAACAACTGCGATACAGTGACGAATTTGAATCCTCGCTGCAGCAGCCCGTCCAGCGTGGCGGGCATCGCATCAACCGTCTGGCTGTGCAAATCATGAGCCAGAATAATGCTGCCCGGGGTCGTCGCGCTGACGATGCGGGAGCAGACGACGCTAGGTCCGGGGCGCTTCCAATCCAAGGGATCGATCGACCACAGGATGATCGGATAACCGAATTCGGCACTCACCCATTCGCGCTGGCGCTGCAACATGCCGCCGAAAGGTGGGCGCAGGGTGCGGGGTTGCACACCAGTGGCTCGCAGCACCGCGTCGCGGGTACGGCTAAGCTCTTGGCGGATTTCCGAGTCGCCCATTTTCGAGAACAAGCGGTGGCTGTAGCTGTGATTGCCGATTTCGTGCCCCTCAGCCACCACCCGGCGCACCACTTGGGGGTAGAGATCGACGTTGCTGCCGACCATATAAAAAGTGGCCTTGATATTGCGCTCACGGAGCATGTTGAGCAGGCGCGGGGTATTTTTCGGATGCGGTCCGTCATCGAATGTGATGGCGATGTACTTATCAGCCATCGGGACCCGTGAAAAGGAAATGCCTGAGCCCTTGGTATAGTCGGCGCGCATATTCATATCCGGATTGCGCGGCACCGGCCCGTGTAGTGCTGGAGTGCGGTAGGCTGTATTATTGGTGGTTTTGAGGGGACCGGATATTGGCGGAGGCATAGGAGGTGGCATTTTGGATTTGTCTGATCCACAACTCCCCAGCGAGGCTGAGAGTAAAACTAGCCCCAAAATAGCCCCCAAACGTTTCATACGAGAATTCACTGCGTTGCGCATATTAAAAAGAAGCCGACTATCGACGGGTTTACCAATTTGTCACGCACCGATTTTCTGCAATATGACAAATATCAGATTGCGGGGGTAGTCAGCGCGCAGATTCACCCGTTAGGCCCCCCCTTTAGCTGGCTCGATAAAGCGATCTAGCAATGGCCGCAGAGCCTCCACCGTGGCTGCCGGCCACAGCGACTGGGGGGTCATGATTGCGCCATCCAGGGCCCGCTGCTCGGGCCAATCGGCCACCGCAGGAATCCTAACAATAGCGGCCGAAAGTATCCGTTTGGCAGCCGCCACGTTGGCGTTCAGGTGCCCGATAATGGCCCCGGCACTCACCGGTTCCTCCTCGGCTTTCCAACAGTCGTAGTCGGTGATCATGGCCAAGGTGGCCAGGGCGATTTCCGCTTCGCGTGCCAGCTTGGCCTCGGGTAGATTGGTCATGCCGATCACATCGAACCCGAGTTGGCGGTTGAGCAGGCTTTCGGCGCGAGTGGAAAACGCTGGACCGTCCATGTTGACGTAGGTGCCGCGATCGTGGCACGTGAGACCGGCTTCCAGGGTGCAGTCACGCAAAATCCCCCGCATGCCGGCACTCACCGGATCTGCGAATCCAACATGGGCGACGATCCCCCGTCCGAAAAACGTGTGCCGGTCACTGCCGCTGGTGCGGTCAAAATACTGGTCTGGCAGCACCACGTCACGGGGACGGTATTCCTCCCGCAAACTGCCCACGGCCGTCACACAGATGAGCCAGCGCACATTCAGGCTGCGCATGGCCCACAGGTTCGCCCGGTGGTTGATTTCACTCGGCAGCAAGCGATGTCCCCGGCCATGACGCGGCAAAAACCACACTTGGCGGCCGTTCAAACGGCCGCCCACCAAGGCATCGGAGGGCTCGCCAAAGGGCGTGACCACGACCCGCTCCTCGGATTTTTCAAATCCTTCCAACTCATAAAGTCCACTGCCGCCGATGATGCCAATTGCCAATTCCATGCGCCTTGCCTAGCTGCACCCACCCCAAACCGCAAGCGCGGAACAGCCACCTCCGAAAAAATTTGTTCAGTGATTTCTTCTACCCCTCATCATGCGGCATCCTGCCGCCAAGAACCCTTGTTAAATATGGCAGTGGAAGTCCGCCGTCATCAACCTCGGCAAGACCCTTAGAAGGAGCGGCCTAGCTGGCAAAATTGTGATCGCTGGCACCGACGGACCAGGTGACCGGCATGGCTGGCTCGAATGACTGTCGAGAGATGCCGAGCTCAACCCATATATCGGCGCCTACCGATGGTAACATCGTTCGAGAGGGAGTCTTCATTTGTCATTTGCCCAACGTCAATATCCCGCAGCCGGCGCGGCAGGAACGTGGTTAGTTGGAATTGGAGAAGCAGATGCCAGTCGGCAGCGACGTCTTGTTGGGTGTCTATTCATAGTGTGTCCAGAGTCTGATGACCTTGACAACCCGCTGATCTTCGTAAACTTGATAAACAAGGCGATGTTGGAGATTGATGCGCCGAGAAATAGCTCCCTTGAGATCTCCTATTAGCGCCTCGAATGGCGGCGGATCCGCGAGTGGATTCTCACTGATGACATCAAGCAACTCTCTGGCCTTCTTTGCCAGTGGACTGCCTTTGAGCCTCTTCGCGTCCTTCCTCGCCTGATCGGTGTAGACCAGTTCGTAGCTCACAAGTCAATCTCCCGGCTACAGTTCGCGACTCGTTCCTCCATCCCTTGGCGAATCGACTCTCTCATTCCAGGAATGCTGACCAGGTACAAAGTCTCTTGAATGGCTCTCCAATCCGCCTCGCCTACTAAAACGGCATTGCCCCGCTTCCCGGTAATGTGGATTGGCTCGTGGTTGGATACGGCGGCATCTATGACCCGATAAAGGTCAGAGCGAGCGGAGGTGGCAGTAATTGTCTTCACGCGGGAAGCGTACGTCATTCCGAGCGTACCGCAAGCGTATTTCTTCCACCCAACGTTAGAGTGCTCCTACGGGAGCGGTTGAAGTGATATGGACATGAAGTTGAGGTGTTTATGCCGGTTGGTGCGCCATGACTTGCTAGCCTCTTCTAATAGTTGGGCCGCTCATCAAGACCAGAGAACTCAAAAAGCTTCAAGCAAACCGCCGTGAACGGCCTGAAATCCAGCTTCATCGTCTCTCTAATACGCTTCACTTCTTGCTCGTCTCCCACAATTGGATTCGGAACTCCTTCAACTGTGTAACCTTTTTGATCTCTGACCTCAAGATAAGGTAGGGACGTCGGGGAAACTATGGAGCTGTTCCCGGTCGGGCAGCGGCGATTTGTTCGGCCCCTTGTTGCTTGCGGAACCTTGTCTCGTATTTTTGTACGCTTCGCTTGATGTAATCGAGGTGTTGAGGAATCGCCAGTATTTCATCATCGAAGACAAAACTGAAATCGCGGATGTCCCCAGTCCGCACTCCCAGCACACTTCTTAAGTTGAATGTCCGCCAGCTATCCGTAATCTCTTTGTATTCCTCTTCACTAACCCTGAATGGCTCCCAATACAAACCCGTTCCCATTCCTCCCCCCGCAGCGCCTCTCTGAAGAATTTCATTCAGAGCATCGGGTCCCGGAACAATGGAGTAATAGAGCGCATAGGGAATGTCCAGGATGAACCGGTATACTGGATTCTTCTTCCGCCATTTCCACGGCATTAGGCATTCGCTCTGCTTGTATCGAATAATGCGCATTGTTTCTTAGCCGATTAGGGTAGGGACGTCGGGTGTCCGACGCCCCCCTCGCAGATCCCGGCGTGCGGAATTA
>JBAXCM010000296.1:0-6011 GCA_037141475.1 Verrucomicrobiota bacterium
ATTAGCTAACAAGGCAAACGGAGTCGATGCACTCATCTTAATAGGAAAAAAGTTGGGCGACGGCCGCTGCCCAGGCGTCAGTCACGATGTGCGGCGTAAACAGGCCCAGCCAAAGGGATAGGACTAACAAGAAAAACGGGGGTGCGATCACTCCTGCAGTCTCCACGAAGCGCCTGCTGCCAGCTTTGGCCGCATGGTGCGGGCGGCCATCGACGATGCCGAAGACAACCCGGGTAATTCCGAAAAATGCCAGCAACAGGCAGCCGAGAAACATCGCGGTGGCCACCGAGTGCCCGGTTTCAAGCGCCGCCCGCAACACCTTGATCTCACTGAAAAATGGCCCGAACGGCGGGCACGCCGTCACCGCAAACATGCCTGTCACAAAAATTGCCGCAGAGCGCGGTGTCAAAACACTCATCCCACGCACGGCATCCATCGATGGAGAACCGGCAGCCCGCCGGATGTTGCCGGCACTCAGGAATAACGCACCTTTGGTTAGGCCATTGCTCCACACGTGAAACAGCGCCGCCGCCACCCCGGCCCGCCCCAGCGACGCGCCAAGCGTGAGAATACCCATGTGCTCAACGCTCGAGTACGCCAGCATCCGCTTGTAATCCCTCGTGCCTAGCAAAAATAATGCAGCCACCAGCATCGAGAACAAGCCGATGGCCATCAGCGTGTGGTCGGCCACTGCGCCAGAGCCCGCGGCTCCAACCACCGCCCGCACCCGCAGCAACGCGGTGAATGCCACCGAGGTGACGCCTCCTGCGAGAATCGCACCGACGATGGCGGGGGCCTCGCCGTAGGCATCCGGCTTCCATGTGTGCATCGGTGCCAGCCCCATTTTTGTCCCGTAACCGACTAACAACAATACCCAGGCAATGAGCACCCACGGCCGCGAGAGTCCACCGCCTTGGGCCATGAGTGCCACAAACGTCAGTTGTCCATCGCCGCCCCCGTAGAGCGAGGCATAACCGAGGCACAAGGATCCCAATAATGAGAGTGCAATCCCAGTGCCGCCCACCAACAGGTATTTCCAAGTAGCCTCAAACGCACGCGGCGTGCCGTTAAAGTGCAATAACGGCACCGCCGCCAGCGTCACCGCTTCAGTAAAAATCCATAACAGCCCAAGATGTCGCGCCTGATGGCCCGCGCTCAGCAGCCCGAGCACCGCCAGCAGCGCCGCAACAAACGTCCGGTTAGGCCGCTCGCTGCGAATCCGCAGATACGTCACCCCATAACAGGCACACACCAAAAATAACAACGAGACCACCGGCAACACCGCCCGCGCCAGCGGATCAAAACCCAGCCAAGCCCACGCCTCCACCACCGGCGGATCGCAAAACAACCACCACGCCAACACACAGTGAATCCCCCCGGCCCCAGGCAACAGCCACGGCCGGGTGCGAGAGTCCGGCCACGCCGCCGCCAGTGCAGCCGCCAACAATGGCACCATTATGAGAAGAAGCGGGATCATTCGCGTAGGGCGGTAAGTTTGCGAGTGTCTAACGAATCAAACGCGCGTTGAATGCGGTCCACGATGATGCCGAGAATGAACACCCCGACGGTAAGATCTACCAACACCCCAGCCTCTACCATCAGCGGCATCGCCTGAATGAGCAATAACCCAAACAGATAAATGCCGTTTTCCAAAATTAAATATCCGCAAGCCTGGGAAATCGCCTTGGTCCGCCCTATCAGTAGTATCAAACCCGTCAACACCGTGGCCAATGCCCCTGGCACTAACAATGAATTTGCGTGCTCTGGCAACAAGGGCAGCATGGGCGTTAGGGCCAACGCCGCAATAGTGCCGCCAGCACCTAACAAAATCGATGGCACAAAACCAATGAGTGGCTCCAGCTCGCGGTCAATCTGCACCGTGCGCATGGCCCGCCGCAACATTCCGGGAATGAACAATCCTTTGCCGCCAATGGTCGCCAAAGCAACTAACAGGACCCGCCAGTCGGGCCGCTCCATCAAGGTGGGCATCACCCCCAAAATCACGCCCTGGGCCGACATCGCCCGGATGAGCAACGGCAGCCGACTGGTTCCAAGGGCTAATAAGTTGAGCCCCATCGCCAAGCCAATGAGCAAATTCAATTGTGCGTGGTTCATGCCAGCCCGCCTTTCCATGCCACCAGCAGCGCGAACAAGCACAGCAGAAAAGCCGTGGTCAGCAGTAGCGGCACCCGCCGGAATGCAAAACGTGCCAACAGCGACTCAACCAACCCGACCGCCACCGTCACCCCCAGCACGCCGCAGGCCAGCACCGCGCCGGCCGCCAACGGTTTGAGATGGCCCATCGGCAACACCGCCTGAACTAACAAAACAGCGAAGAGCAACAATTTCATTGAGGCACCATGCAAGATGGCGGCCAGCGGCGGCCCGCTGTGATCCAGCACCATGGCCTCGTGAATCATGGTGAGTTCCAAATGGGTGTTTGGGTCGTCAAAGGGAACCCGGCAATTTTCAGCTAGCAATACGATGAATAACCCCCCAGCTAACAGCGCCGCACCCGCCCCCATCGGCGGGCCAAGCATCGTGGCCAGTGCAATGCTGCCACTTTGCAGGCTGAGGCCCAGCACCGCGGCCATGAGCGAGGCCTCCGCCAACACGGCATAACTCACCTCCCGCACCGTGCCCATTCCTTCAAATGCCGATCCAGTTTCCATGGCCGCCCACGCCGTGCAAAACCGTCCGAGCGCGAGCAGGTAAAGCAATAAAATCGCATCGCCACGAAATGTCAGCCCAGCCCCCAGCGGCCCCAATGGCATCAGCATCGCCGCGCTGAGCAGCGCCACCCACGTGACAGCCGGCAATATCACAAAGGCCGGCGAGGCGAGCGTGCTCATCACCACGCCCTTTTTCCACAACCGGGCCAAATCGTAATACAACTGCAGCACAGGTGGCCCCCGCCGCCCGGCCACCCACGCCTTGACCTTGTTGATGATACCCGGCAGCAAGGGCGCAAGCAGCAGCCAGCAGTCGAGTCGCAAAATGAGGTCGAGAAGCGAATTCATGGCACGTTTTCCAATAAAACCAGGCCCGTCAGTGCGGCGAGCGCCGCAACCACATAAAGGATGTAAACAGATAGATGCCCGTGTTGCAAGCGCCGCACCGCAGTGGACAATTGCATCACACGAACCGCCAGAGGGTGAATCACCAGCTCTAACACCGTTTCGGGCACCCGCTCCAACCGGATCGCCTCAGCCGGAAAATGACCGCGGACGCGCCGCAACAGCCGCTTCGGACGCAAGATCCAGCCAAACCAAGCCGCCGCCAGCCCCCCAAACGACCCGCTGGTGTACTGCATCCGTGCGCTGGGAGCCACGTAGCCACAGTCCCATGTCGGCCCGCGCCGCAGATTGTTAGCCCTGACTTTGCGCCACAGAAGAATGCCGGCCGCGGTCATCAGTCCGGCCAGCCCGAGTTGCACCCAGCCAAGAGTGCCCAAAGGCACCGCCACCATTGCTGGGCTCCCAGCCTGCCAAACACCCGCCGCATTGTCCAAGGCCGACCAGACGAGCCTCGGTGCCAGCCCCAGCCCGAGACAAATACCCGCCAGCGCCACCATCGGCACGACCATCCAACTGCCACATTCATGCGCCTGCGCCGCCGGTTTCGTGCGCGCCGCCCCTAAAAAAATCGTCGCCCCGGCCTTGGCAAAGGTAGCCAGCGCCAGCGCCCCGGCCATCGCCAAAAATATCGCCGCAGGCATCGCCGCCAATGCCGATGCCTGCTTGCCCGCCACCGCATCAGTCAGCCCTAGATAGATGAGCCACTCGCTGACAAACCCATTGAGCGGCGGCAACCCCGCCACCGCCGCCGCGCCCAGCGCAAACAGCCCCGCCGTCCACGGCATCCGCTGCCACAGCCCTCCCAATCGGCTCATCTCCCGCGTGCCGGTGGCGTGCAGCACAGAACCCGCCCCGAAAAATAAAAGTGCTTTGAACGCCCCGTGGTTCCACACATGCAACAAGGCACCCGCCAGTGCCAAGCGCCCCCACGGCGCGTCGCCTTGCCCCCGCGCCAACATCGCGGCTCCCACCCCGATCACGATAATCCCAACGTTTTCCACCGAACAATACGCCAGTAGCCGCTTGAAATCGTTTTGCGCCAGAGCAAATGCGATCCCTAACAACGCGCTCACCGACCCAAGCCCAATCACCACCCAGCCCGCCGCAACCGGCAACGGCAGCCAACCACTGAAGCGAAGGATGCCATACACCCCCATCTTGATCGCCACCCCAGACATCAGCGCCGACACGTGACTCGGTGCGTTGGCGTGCGCCGATGGTAACCAAATATGCAGCGGAAATAAACCCGCCTTCATCCCAAAACCTGCCAGCGCCAGCCAAAACATCGGGGCCAGCGAGGCATCGCCACGCATCAACCCCAACTCCCAACCGCCAGTCCTCGCCGCCAGCAAACCGAAAAATGCAAATAAACACACCGTGCCTGCATGCGACGCCGCCAAATACAACCAGCCCGCCGCCCGCACCGCCGGCTTTTTTCCTTCCAGCGTGATAAGGAAATACCCACAAACCGCAAAGGCTTCCCACGCAATTAAAAAATGCAACCCGTTTGATTGAGTAAGCACAAACAACATGCTCACGACCATCCCACTCCACCAGGCCCGCCCCCGTGCCGCCGATGCCGGATACTGCCCGTCCGTCCAATACCCCCGCGAGCACAACGCTCCCGCAGCGCCCACCACTGCCGCCCGCACCACGAACCACCCACTCAACCCGTCCAAGCGCACATACAGCGCTTCCCCGCCGATTAAAATGCCAGATCGCCATTCCCACTCAGCCCCCGTCGCCAACACGGCCACCGCCGCTCCCACCGCCGCTGCCGCCCCACTCAGCGTCAGCCCAAGCCAAACACGCGGCCACCATGGCCCCGCCACCACCGCCAGCCCTAGCAGCAAGGCCGCCGCCACGATCACCATATCATGCATGCCCCTCCGGTTTTCGGTGCTCCGCTGCGGCATCCGCCGCTTCCACCCCACGCAAAATCTCCTCGTCCCCCGCTCCACCATCCAACCCCTCACGCAATACCCCGCTCATGATTAACCGACTCAGCCGCCCCACCATATCCAAATGCGCCCGCGGCGAAGGCGCTATGAAAAACCACAATCGGGTCACTGCAACCTCAT
Source organism: Verrucomicrobiota bacterium (assembly GCA_037141475.1). Taxonomy (GTDB): domain Bacteria; phylum Verrucomicrobiota; class Verrucomicrobiia; order Verrucomicrobiales; family Akkermansiaceae; genus Luteolibacter. Next base: position 5,159 of record JBAXCM010000296.1, read on the forward strand.
CGACCTTCGGCTCGCTTAATTCCATCCCGCCCGGAACCAAAATCAGCGCCAAGGTCCCCGACTCCCGCCCCAGCGTGATGCGCGTCGCCGGATGCGGCAACGCATGGCCTCCCCCCACCGGCGCGTATGTCACTCCACCCACCGCCATCAACCGTTGCCCTAACAATCCTCGAACCGCCTGCGTCACCCCCTGCATCCCACTGGCCACCTGCATAAATATCCCGGTCACTTCCGCCGCCGCAACCCCACGGAAAATCCCGCCGTGACGCAACAACGGTGCCAATCGCAAGGATGCTCCGAGCGCCGGACTTGCCGCCGCTAAAAATCCCGCCTTGGTCGCCAGCCCTCGGGTAGCCGCCCACTGCGCCACCTGCGCCCGGTCAAATAATAACACCCGCCCCTCCGGCGTATGCGGCAAGCCTTCCTCTCGGATCCAGCCTTCCACAATTCTCTCCGACACTCCAAACGACTCCGCGAGCTGAACGAGATTCAGATACATGTTGCTTTCAAGGGGTTCGCCGATGTGGACCGCTCGCTGGCGAGCGCGCCGGGCCAACTCAGACCACCCGTACATTCACCCTCTCCATCCGCTTGCCCCGACAGGCACGCGCCATCCATACCCCCTCCATAGCCAAACACACAAGGGCAATGTGTGACTTTCTCCCACACGCCTGTCACGGAATGAATTTTTGAAAATAAATTCTTTGAAAAATTCGTTTGCCAAGTGAGTTCGGATGCTCCACTGTCCCGCCCGTTGGAACAACGGAGCGAGGGTTTGCGTCAAATGACAGAACCCTCCGCAGGGTCCACACCCTCCTGTTCCCCTCTTCGGCACTCCCCACCGCCGCGTTGC
>JBAXCM010000297.1:0-6004 GCA_037141475.1 Verrucomicrobiota bacterium
CTGCCACGGCAATCACCAATTCACTGGTCGCCGCGACCGTGCCCGCCGCCAATGCACTGGCCATCTACTCCGGTACGGGTGCCACGGGCCTGATTTACACCGCCCCAACCGGCAACAACGCGACGGTCCTGATGGCAACCTTGCAGAACGACTACGGCTCCGCAGCGACGTCCATCAACATCACTTATGACTTCACTCGCACTGGCACGGCAGTGGCAGAGGAGGTCATTGGCCATCGTGTTTATTACAGTCTGACGGGTCTGATCAACTCGTGGACTGCAATCCCTGCCTTGAGCGGCATCTCCACCAATCAAACCCTCACCGCCTCTGTAACGCTGACTTCCGCTTGGGCCAACGGTGCCAAGCTTTACCTGCTCTGGGCCGACGACAATGGTTCAGGCAGCCCCGATACCGCCTTCACCATCGACAATTTCTCCCTCACTACGGGTACGCCAAATACGCCGCCCACTGTCTCAATTTCCGCGCCAACCGCCGGCAGTTTTGCCACCGCGCCGGGCAGCTTCACGATCAATGCCACGGCGAGTGATAATGGCAGCGTGACGCAGGTGGAGTTCCTGCGCAACGGTACGGTGGTCGGCACTGACACCACTTCTCCCTATTCCTTCGCCGACTCCGGCCTAGCCGCCGGTGCCTATACCTATACCGCCCGCGCCACGGACAATCTCGGCGCAACCACCACCAGTGCGCCGGTGAGCGTCAACGTTTTCACTGATCCGACCAACACCGCGCTACAGTTCGACGGTGTGGATGATTATGTGACCATGGGAGCCGCCACCGCGACGCTCGGCACGCCCGTTTACACCTTGGAGTGCTGGTTCAAGCGAACCGGCACCGGCGTTGGCACCAGCACTGGCTCCAACGGCCTGGCGTCCGCCATTCCGTTAGTCACCAAGGGCCGCGCCGAAGCGGATGCCACGGCCACGGTCGAAGAACCCAAGGATTGTAACTATTTCATGGGCATCAACTCCGCCACCAACCAGCTGTGTGCGGATTTCGAAGCCAAATTGCAAACCCCGCTCAATGGCACCGGTGCCGGCAACAACAACTATCCGGTTATCGGCAGCACAATATTATCTAACAATACCTGGTATCACGCCGCCGCCGTATGGAATGGCAGCGCTTGGAAACTCTATATCAATGGCGTGGAGGAAACCACCACCTCACCCAACTTGCTGCCTGTTCCTTCCCCGATTCCACAGTCGGCCAGCATCCAGCATTTCGCTCTCGGCACTGCGCTGGATTCCACCGGCACCGCAGCCGGCTTTTTTCAAGGCGTCATCGACGAAGCGCGGGTATGGAACCTCGCCCGCACCACGGCGCAAATCCTCGCCTTCAAAGATGCTCCGATTGCCACCGCAACTACCGGACTGCTCGCCCGCTTCGGCTTGAATGAAGGCACCGGCACCAGCACATCTAACAGCGTTGGCGTTGCCGGCGCGCCGCTCGGCACCCTCACCAATGGCCCGGTTTGGGTCGATGGTGCCCCCATCTTTGTCAACACCCCACCGACCGTTTCCCTAACATCTCCGACCGTCGCCTACTCTGGCGTGGCACCCGCCACGGTGAGCTTTGCCGCCACCGCCGCGGATCCCGGCGGCTCGGTCACCAAGGTGGAGTTTTTCCAAGGTGCAACCAAAGTTGGCGAGGACCTCACTGCTCCTTATACCTTCGATTGGACCAGCGTCGCGCCGGGCACCTATTCTCTAACCGCCAAAGCCACCGACAATGCGGGCGCGGTGACCACCTCCTCCGCTGTGAGCATCACGGTGTCGCCCAATCCCAACCAACCCACCGTCGTCACACCCGGCGGCCCGGCCGACAACGCCACCGGCCTCGGCAGCAGCACCGCCCTGTCGCTGGGCCTGGCAGATCCGGAGGGCGACGCGCAAACCGTTATCTTCTATGGCCGCAAAACCAGTCCGGCCGCCCCCGGCCCGGACTTCAGCATCGCAACCTTGCCAGACACCCAGTTCTATTCGGAAAACCTCAACAACAACAACCAGGCCGCCACCTACTATGCGCAAACCCAGTGGCTCGTCGATAACCGCAACACCTTGAACCTCGCCTTTGTCAGCCACATGGGCGACATCGTTCAAAACGGCGACGCCGTTCCCGCCGAGTGGGTCGTTGCCGACACGGCAATGAAAAAGATCGAGAGCCAAGCCGATACGCTGCGGGCCTATGGCATCCCTTGGGGCGCGGCACCCGGCAATCACGACCAGACATCGCTCGGAAACGCCGGCGGCGCCAATGCCTACTTCGGCCAATACTTCGGCGCGAGTCGATATGCCGGCCGCAATTATTGGGGCGGCAGCCAGTCGCCCACCAACAACAACAATAACTATCAACTCTTCAGCGCTAGCGGACTCGATTTCATTATCGTCCACATGGAGTATGATGTGCGCGCCAAAGCCAGCTATCAGGTCATCCTCGATTGGGCGGATGCCTTGTTGAAAGCCTATCCGAACCGTCGCGCGATCGTCACCAGCCACTGGATCATCAACACCGGCAACCCGGCCACCTTCAGCGCGCAGGGCCAGGACATCTACGACGCTCTGAAGAACAATCCGAACTTTTTCCTGATGCTCTGCGGCCACGTCCCCGGTGAAGGCCAGCGCAGCGACACCTTCCAAGGCCGGACGGTTTACAGCGTGCTGCAGGACTATCAAGGCCGCGTCAACGGCGGCGATGGCTGGCTGCGCTACTTCGTGTTCTCGCCTGCCAACAATACGATCAGTGCCAAAACCTACCGGGTTTCCAATCCGGTCAACCCCGCGGCTGGTGCCTATGAAACCGACACCGACAGTCAATTCACCCTCGCCTATAACATGCAAGGTGCCGTCACCGACTGGATTCCACTCGGCACCGTCAATGTGCTCGCCAATGGCACCACCGCATCACTCAACTGGACGGGACTCGAAGCGGGTTCGAACTATGAATGGTATGCCACCTCCAGCGACGGCATCAACCTCACCACCACCCCTTCGCGGCGCTTCAGCACCGCAGCCAATGCCGCGCCGAGTGTGGCCCTCACCGCCCCTCTGGATGGAACCGGTGCAGCCTTGAATACCCCGATCAGCCTCGCCGCCACTGCTGCCGACAGCGATGGCACCATCGCGCGGGTGGAGTTCTACGACGGTGCCACCAAACTCAGCACGGTCACCAGCGGGCCATATACCTTTGACTGGATTGGCGCGACGGCCGGTAATCATGTGCTCACCGCCGTGGCTGTCGATAACTCGGGCGCAACGACTCTCTCCGGCGTGGTGAACTTCAACGTCTTCAATGTGCCTCCGACTGTCGCCTTGACCGAACCGGATCCCGGCGAGATCTTCGACGCGCCGGCATCCGTTTACATGTCGGCCAATGCCGCAGACACCGACGGCACCGTCGTGAAAGTCGAATACTATGCTAACAGCATCAAGATCGGTGAGGCCTCCGTCGCGCCGTATGCCTTGTTTTGGAACAATGTGTTTACCGGCAGTTACACCCTCACTGCGAAGGCCACCGACAACAGTGGCGGGTTCACCATTTCCGCGCCGCTCAGTATCAGTGTGACCAATGTTGACAACGTGCCGCCGGCGGTGGCCATCACCGCTCCAGCCGCGGGCCTGACCCCCAGCGGCACCATCACAATCCATGCCAGCGCTTCAGACAGCGATGGCACGGTGGCCAAGGTGGAGTTCTACAATGGCGCAACCAAGCTCGGCGAATCCACCACCGCCCCCTACAGCTTCACTTGGAACGGCGCCAGCGTGGGCAGTCACACGCTCTCGGCCGTGGCCACCGATAACGACGCCGGCGTCACCACCTCGCCACTTGTCATCATCAACGTGCAGCCGCCACCGCTGTCGTTTTCTGAGAATTTTGACTCGATGGGCACCGCCGGAACCTCGCCTCCAAGCAACTGGTCGTTCTTCGGCTACACCATCGGCTCGAATACAACCTGGGCTTCGTCCGTGCCCGCCAGCGACGTGGCCGGCGGCACCGTCAACGCCACCTTGATTCAGACGACGACCTTCGATGTTGCAAACACCAAGAGTGCCACCCAAGGCTATAACTTCGCGCTGAGTGCTTCGCCCGCAGACCGGGCGCTCGGCACCTCACCGACTTCCACCGAAGGGGTGGCTCTCCAGTGGAGCGTCACCAACACCAGTGGCAGCGGCATCACCTCCATTCGCCTCGGCTATGATATCCGGCGCTTCACAGCCCCGGCCACCGCCAATGAGTTGCCTGGCTACTGGGTCTTCTACAGTCTGGATAACGGCTCCACCTGGAGCGCAGTCTCGGCCCTCAATCCAACCCTCGCAGGCCCCACCGGAGTCATCGTTCCCAACACGGTGGGTGTCACCACCGTGACACCCACCGATATCACCCTGAACGGCTCCTGGGCTGCGGGCTCCACCCTGTTGCTGCGGTGGGTCGATGACAACGCCTTAGAAACCAGTGCTGACCAAATCATCGGTCTCGACAACGTGACACTCGTCTCCGTGGCGGCACAGATTGGCCAGCCGCCGAGCGTGGCCCTGACCGCGCCGATCGCCACCGACCTATTTTCCGCGCCCGCAACCATCGCGCTCGCGGCCACCGCCAATGACTCCGATGGCACCGTGGCAAAGGTCGAGTTCTTCCAGGGAGCAACCAAACTCGGTGAAGTCAGCAGCGCGCCATATACCTTTAACTGGAGCGGCGTGCCCGTCGGAACCTACAGCCTAACCGCGCGTGCCACCGACAACGACGGCAATGTCACGGTCTCCGCAGCAACAAGCATTTCCGTCAGCGCCACCGCTGGCTCGGGCACCCTGACTCGCGCCGCCTATCTGCAACAGGCTGCTCCAACCACCATGACCATTCGCTGGCGCAGCAGCCAGAGCATCGCCGGCCGGGTGAAATTTGGACCAAGCGCGGCCTCGCTGACGAGTACAGCGAATGAAGCCTCGTCCACGACGGACCACGAAGTGACGCTCACCGGCCTAACTGCCAACACCGTCTATTTCTATAGCATTGGTTCCGCCGTCGATACGCTCGCCGGTGGCGACGCGGCGCACACCTTCACGACACCTCCGACGACCGGCAGCACGCCAAACACCCGGGTGTGGATTCTCGGTGATGCGGGCACGGGCACCGCCAATCAAATCGCAGTGCGCGACGCCTTCTATGCCTGGACCGGGGCGCGCGATCCGAACCTGGTGCTCCAACTCGGCGACAATGCCTATAACTCCGGGCTCGACAGTGAATTCCAGTCCAATGTCTTCAACATCTACGGCAGCCTCATGAAACGCGTGCCGTTCTGGTCCTGCCTCGGCAACCACGAAACCAACCAAGCCACCTCCTTTGTCGATACCTATCCGTATTTTAGCATCTACACATTCCCCAAGACGGGCCAGTGCGGCGGAGTTGCCTCGGGCACGGAACATTATTACTCATTCGATTATGGCAACGTCCATTTCATCAGTCTCGACTCGATGACCGCCAGCCGTTCAGCCACCGGCGCCATGGCCACTTGGCTCACCGCCGACCTCGCTAGCAACACCCAGACCTGGGTCGTCGCCTTCTTCCATCATCCACCCTACACGAAGGGCTCACATGACTCCGACACGGAAACCGAGTTGATTGAAATGCGCTCCAATCTCCTGCCCATCCTCGAAAACGGCGGCGTCGATCTGGTGCTCAGCGGCCACAGTCACAGCTATGAGCGCAGCTACTTGTTAGACGGTCACTATGGACTGTCCACCACGCTAACCGCCGCTATGAAGAAAAACGCGGGCAACGGCCGCCCCGCAGGCAACGGTGCCTACATCAAACCCCTGACCGGACCGCGCGATCACTTCGGTGCCGTCTATGCGGTGGCTGGCTCCTCCGGCCAGACCAGCGGCGGCTCACTCAACCATCCTGCCCATTTCATCAGTCTCAACAACCTCGGATCGCTGGTGCTCGACGTCAACGGCACCCGCTTGGACGCCACCTTTGTCCGCGAGAACGG
>JBAXCM010000298.1:0-5986 GCA_037141475.1 Verrucomicrobiota bacterium
TCTGCGCCTGCAGCGACGTTTCGCTCGCCTTCGAAGGCCAATGCCTCGGCCCAAGCATGCACGAAATTTCCCTCGCCTTCGGCGTCAGCAATCAATAGGTCCGCCGAGATTCTCAAGCCAGTCGCGGCCAGGGGCGGCGATACTTGATAAACAAACGGATGCCCACTCCTCACCGGATGCCCCCGTGTATTTCTTTCTTGCGCCACCCGGCCAACCACGTCGCCATTGGCATCGAGCAACTCGACGGTGAAGGCGTCCGGCAGCCCGTATTCGGCGTCCAACCCCCGCACTCCGTAGCGGCGCGCGGGTACCAGTGCCACCAGATCGATCAGCGCGGAGGCGGGCCAGTGCACATCGACGGCCCAGCGGGTACCCCACGCAGGTAGTGCCTGTGTATGAATGCTGGCGAAGCCCCCGGTGCCGCCTTGATCGTCGATGGGAATGCGCGGCAAGCCATCCAACTCGGGGGCGATGCGAGCCAGTTCTTTGTCCATTTGCTCTAGGCGGTCGGAAAACGTTCGCGCCAAGCGCTCGTCCCAGCTGACATCTGCCGCCGAGGCTTGCACCAGCAAGAGGGCCACGGCGAGTGACCGGAGAAGGAACGCGGCATATTGCGACATGGAAAATGGTGGGTGCATGGATGCTTGCGAGACCTTGTGAGAAAATGGTGGGAACGTCCACCCCGGAATGATGAAAGGGGGGGCGGCAGCGATTCAGCGGTTCGTGACGCGGGCCAGATACTTCGCGGCTGCTTCGCGGATGGCGTCGGCGACGTTTGCCTCGGGCCGCGCAAAGGGTGGCACAAACCACGGGAACGAGCCGAGCAGGTCGGTTACCACAGCCACTTCGCCGTCGCAGCATTCCTCGCCACTGCCGATGCCGATGGTTGGCACGGGGATTTGCCGGGTAATGAGGCTGGCGGTTGCGGCCGCCACGGATTCCAACACGATGGCGCAGACGCCGGCAGCCACCAGAGCCTCGGCGTCGGCGAGAAGTTGCGCCGCTTGGTCGGGGGTCTTGCCGGTCTTGTGGTATCCGCCTTCTTCGATCACGCTTTGCGGCAACATGCCAAGGTGGCCAATGACTGGAATACCTGCTGCGGTGATTGCGCGGACTTGTGCCGCTAGGCGGGTGCCACCCTCAAGTTTCACAGCCTCGGCCCCGGCGGCTACCAGAGAGCGCGCTGTGGCCAGTGCCTGCGTCGGCGTGTCATACGTGTGGATCGGTAAATCCCCCAGCACCAAGGCCCGCGGCTCAGCCCGGGCCACCGCTGCAATGTGGTGCAGCATCTGTTCAAGGGTCACTTGGGTGGTGTCGGGCATCCCAAGCACCACCATTCCTAACGAATCTCCCACCAGCAGCACGTCCATTCCCGCCTCATCAAGCAGGCGTGCAGTGGGATAATCGTAGGCGGTGAGAGCGGTTATCGGGCGGCCGCCTTTGCGGCGCCGGAGGGCTTCGGCTTTGTCGGTGGCGGTCACGGTGGCGCGCCGAACCTAGCGCGAAAATCCATCCCCGGCCACCTGCAAATCCATCCGCCGACGAATTGTGCCCAACACCGCTTGCGGGCAACAAAAAACCTCCGTGGGTGGCGGAGGTTTTTTCGTTAGCACATGGCGACCCGTAAGGGAGTCGAACCCTTCTTGCCAGAATGAAAATCTGGAGTCCTAACCGATAGACGAACGGGTCGTTGGTCGCGGTGCGGGCGGAAAGAAAGCGGATGAGCGGGCACTTGGCAAGGGAATTGTGCAAAAAAAATTCGACCGGGATTGGGTGATTGGTTGAACGGGCCGAGATTTGCTAAATCACGGCTTGTCAAGCGGGCTGGAGATTTTAGGGTGGGCGCTGTCTTGCACTCGCGCAGCCGTCTGGAGTGCCGCAAAACTTTTCTTTAAATTTATGAATACCCCCCTGTTAGCTCAAGCTGCCAACGAGGCCCGCGGTCTCGCCATTGATGCCATTCATGCCTGTTCTTCCGGCCATCTCGGACTGCCGCTGGGCAGTGCGGAAATCGGCGCGGTGCTCTTTGGCCAAGTGTTATGCTTCAATCCGGATGTGCCCAAGTGGCTCAATCGCGACCGTTTCATCCTTTCGGCCGGTCATGGCTCGATGTTTTTGTACGGCTGGCTGCACCTGGCCGGTTACGCGGTGTCCCGTGAGGAGGTGAAAAATTTCCGTCAGATGCATTCGATCACGCCGGGGCATCCGGAATTTCGTGAGACGCCAGGGGTGGAAGCGACGACGGGTCCGCTCGGCCAAGGAGTGGGCAACGCGGTTGGCTACGCGCTTTCGGGCAAACGCGCCGCAGCCCGTTTCAACACGTCGGCACACGCGGTTTTCGACCACCATGTGATTTCATTGTTCGGCGATGGTTGCCTGCAGGAAGGGGTGGCGCGTGAGGCGATCGCCTTTGCCGGTCACAGCGGCCTGGACAATTTGATATTAATTTATGATTCCAACGATGTGACGTTAGATGCGATGGCGTTGGTGACGCAGAGTGAGGATGCGGAGGCATTTTTTATTTCGCAGGGATGGGATGCGGTGACGGTGGACGGTCATGATTTGGCGGTGTTGGCGGTGGCGCTGGAAAAGGCCAAGGCTGATGACAACGGGCGGCCGAAGGTGATTATTGCCAAAACCGTCATTGCCAGGGGGATTGCAGAGGTGGCGGGCACTTCCAAAGGTCATGGCGAGGGGGGGGCCAAGTTCAGCGCATCGGCACGGGCCGGTCTTGGTTTGCCGCCGGATGATTTGTTTCATGTTTCGCCTGAGGTGCAGGAGTATTTTGCAGCTCGCAAAGGGGCGCTGCTCAAACAATTTGGGGTCTGGCAAGCGACCTTTGATGCTTGGGCCGAGGCCAATCCAGAGCTCGCAGAGGAACTCTCCCATGCCATAGGACAAGCCGTCCCGAGCGATCTGAGCGAGCACATTCCGGCGTTTGCCGCCGATTACAAGGATGCCACCCGTGCCGCTGGCGGCGTGGTCATTAACGCAGTGGCCAAGGCCATGCCCTATTTATTAACGGGAAGTGCCGACCTATACGGCTCCACCAAAAACTACATCACAGGTGGCGGGGATTTCTCCCGGCAGAACCCCTGCGGACGCAACATCTGGTTCGGCATTCGCGAACATGCCATGGGAGCCATCTGCAACGGCATTGCCTACGACGGCTTGTTCCGCCCAAGCTGCGCCACGTTCCTAGTGTTCGCCGATTATCTGCGTGGTGCCATCCGCCTCGCGGCTCTCGCCGGCCTGCCCGTCACTTATATCTTTACCCACGACTCCGTGGGTGTCGGCGAAGACGGCCCCACTCATCAACCGGTTGAAACCGTCAGCGGCCTGCGCGTCATCCCCAACCTCGATGTCATCCGCCCAGCCGATGCCGAGGAAACCGCCGGTGCCTGGGTCGTGGCCATGCATCGATCGAACGCTCCAACAGCCCTGATTCTGACCCGCCAGACGCTGCCCCTGATGAACGAACTCTCAGTCCAAGAGCGCCGCGATGGCGTGCTGCGTGGCGGCTACATCGTCCGCCGGGAAAGCACCCCGCTCACTGCCATCCTGTTGAGCTGCGGCTCCGAACTCCAGCATGCGCTGGCTGCCGCCGCTCAACTCGGCAGCGGCGTGCGCGTCGTGTCCATGCCTTGCTTTGAGCGCTTCGACCGCCAGAGCCCGGAGTATCGCGAAAGCGTTTTACCGCATTCCTGCTCCAAGCGGGTAGCCATCGAGGCTGGCGTGAGCGGCTTGTGGTGGAAATACGTCGGCAGCGCCGGCAAGGTGTTAGGTATTGATCGTTTCGGCATCAGTGCTCCCGCTAATCTGGTGATGGAGGCGTTGGGAATGACACCGCAGCACGTCATCGCCGCGGTGCAAGAGCTCGGATGAATCTATCTGCGGGAATGCGCTTGCCGGTGGGATGAAATCCGGCCACGGTTGGACCATGTCAATACGGGTGCGGTATATGCTGGTGGTGGTGTCCGGTCTGGTCGGCGCAGCGGCGTTTCTTCCACTGGGATGGTGGCCACTCATTTTAGTGGCGTGGCCGCTCTGGCTGGCGTCGTTGCGGGGGGCTGGAATGCGCCACGGCAGGTATTTGGGCTTGGTTCAGGGGATCGTTTTCTACGGCGTGGGCTTGTCGTGGATGGACAGTATCTTCCAGCAAGCCGCGTGGGGCCTGTGGTTGATTCTGGCGTTGTTCAGCTGGTTGGTGGGGGGCATTATTGGCGAAGTGTCGGCAAGGCATCCTCGGGCCTCGTGGTTGGCTGTTTATGCCGCGCTGGTGGCCTCTTCCGTCGAGTTTGTGCGCTCTGAGTTATTCTGGCTTCGTTTCCCCTGGCAGACGAATGGACTGGGCCTCGGCCCGACTTGGCTCTCACCATGGATCGGTGTGTACGGCGCCGGTTTCTTGGTGTTGTCAGCAGGTGGCATGCTCGTCTCGGGGCGAAAATTCCAAGCCCTTGCCGGGGCTGCACTGACCTTCGCCCTTCTCGCCCTGGGATACTTCCGCCCGTCGCCGGTTACCGATACCACACCGCCCATACCGGCCCTCGCGGTGCAAAGCGAAAGCTGTGATTTCTACACCTACCACGAAATGACGGAGGCCCGGCCCTTTTTTAAGGGGATCATCCTGTGGCCGGAATATGCGGCGAGTTTTGATATTCAGAGCAACCCAAAAGCCTTTGGAATGGCCCTCAGCCTCGCCCGGGAGCGTGACGCCACACTCATTTTTGGAACCGAAAAGGACCTCGACGGAGATTCTCACTACAACCAGGCCCTCACCCTCGATGCCTCCGGGGTGATCGGCAGCCATTACAAAAATCACCCCGTGCCCTTCATGAGCGACGGCCTGAAGGGCCGCGTCGCCCGGCCCGTACTCACCCGCTTCGGAAAAATCGGTACCCCCATCTGTTTTGATTGCGATTTTTCCGAGTGCGTCCGCAGCATGACCGCCGCCGGTGCTGAGGCGTTCGCTGTGCCTAGCATGGATGCTGCCCGCTGGCCGGCTCGCCAGCACCTCCAACACGCCGAAATCTTCCGCCACCGCGCACTGGAAAATAACCGCTGGATGCTCGTCTGCGCCACTTCCGGACTCTCCCAACTCATCGACCCACGCGGCAATCGAATCGCCCAACTCCCCATGCTCAAGGACGGATGCCTCGAAACCACCCTCTTCCTCCGCAGCGAAACCACCTTCTTCACCCGCACCGGCTGGCTCTTCCCCTGGGCCGTCTGCGCCTTCGCCCTAATCACCACCCCTTTCGCCTTGCGAAAAATCCAACAGCCCCAACCCACCCCTTCAGCACAAGTTCGATCCTCAAGCGCCTAAACATCAGCCAAGGGGCCTAGCCCCATCTCGGCCGAAGCCATGCGGCCCCAGCGAGACAATTGCGCTTCGTTGCAGTACCGAGCCCGACTTTCGCTCTTAGCTGCTAGTATCGGCTAATTTCGCTCTCCTGAGACGCTGGAACCCTTGATTTTACTAGGGTCGCCCTGCAAAAATGCCTGTGGTGGAGACCCTCCCCATGGACAGCCCGCCCGGTTGCGTGCGATATTCGCCGCATCGGAAGATGTTTTTACGAGCGAACAAACGATTCAAGGACGGCAAGGAACACCGCTATTGGAGTGTCGTGGAAAACCGCCGCGTCACCGGGGGCGGCTCCGTTCAAAAAACCTTGCTCTATCTCGGCGAGATCAATGACAGCGACCGCGCCGCTTGGACCCGCGCTATCGAATCCGTCGATGAACGCGACCACGCCCGCCAGATTCACCTCTTCCCCGAGGACCGCACGCCCGACCCCCGCCTCGAACATTCCTCGATCAAGCTGCGCCTTGATCGCATCGAACTGTCCCGTCCACGCCAATGGGGCGGCTGTTGGCTTGCGCTGGAACTCTGGCACCGCCTCGATCTCGATGCCTTTTGGCAACCGCTGCTGCCCGACTCTCAAAAAGGCACGCCTTGGCTCAAGGTGCTCAAAACCCTCGTCGC
>JBAXCM010000299.1:0-5960 GCA_037141475.1 Verrucomicrobiota bacterium
CGCCTCGGGCTTCATTCCAGCGAATCATGAGCCGAAGAACTCCCCACTCTTGAGCTTGCTAGTTTCCCGCTTTTTTCTCGCTGCGCTGAGTTTGGGCGTGCTGGCATTATCCACATCGGTCCAAGCCGCGCCGCCCGACCTCACTGCAACAGGCGTGATCGCCGCCCTCAAAGCCGATGATATGTTAGCAACTCCCCGCTATTCTCCCCGCTATAGCCAGACCTACAACCTCGGCCCCACCGGCCTGCGCGGATGGATCTGCATCTCCAGCGGCAATGTGGGCCCGGATGATATCATCACCGGAGAAAGCCGCCAGATCCTGGTCACCGTTGCGAGCACGCCGGGCAGCGCCGTGCTGGCGGTGGACGACGTGATCCTCGGGGCGATGGTCGGCAGCAGCGGCTCCGTGCCGCTATTTGCCAGTGATAGTCGCAAGGCATTTGGCGCGGCAATCGGCGATGCCGAAAACACTGGGGCTGGCACTCTTCGAGTCAAACGCTGGCGCGCCGGCACCACCACCGATGTCAATATTGCCATCACCATCATGGGCAATTACGCCGACACCGCGCCCTACTCATGCGCGAAATCCGCGCTGATCCTGGCCAACGCCCGCACATCCTTGGTCAACCAACTCCTTGCTGACTCTAACTTTCTAACTAACGACTACGCCGGTTCCATCAAAGGGCTGGCGCTGTTAGCCGGGGTAACCTCGGGTGATGCGAATTACGCCACGGTGCAGACCCGTCTGCAAACGTTTGCCCGAACGCTGGCAGCCACGCCCCCGGTTCCATCGGGTCTTTATGTCTGGGACTGGGGTTACATCGGCACGTTTCTCGGTGAGTATTACCTGAGCACGGGCGATGCCAACGTGCTAACGGGCATCAACAATTACACCGTCGCCCTCGCCAAAGTCCAGAGCCGATACGGCACTTACGGTCACGGTGGAGCACTCTTGAAACCCGATGGCTCGTTGCATGGCACAATCCCACCCTACGGTCCGGTCAACCAGGCCGGCATCCCAGCTAACATAGCCATTGTTATGGGCAAGAAAGCGCTGCTGGCTGCCGGCCAGGCGATCGATCCCGAGATTGACCCGGCGATCCAGCGAGGGTCCGATTTCTTCGCATGGTATGTGAACAAGGGGCCCATTCCCTATGGCGAACATGAGCCGTTCATGGAGGGTCACTCACCAAATGGCAAGGATGCGTCGTGCGCCGTGCTGTTTGGCCTGCAGGCTAACCGCAGCGTCGAAACCGAGTACTTCACCCGCATGACCACCGCAGGTTTCAACGGCCGCGAATACGGTCACACCGGCCAAGGATTCAGTTACCTGTGGGGGGCCATGGGGGCCAACATGGGCGGTTCCCTGGCTGTCGCCCAGTATTTGAAGCCGGTCCGCTGGCACCTCGATTTGGAACGTCGCACCGACGGATCGTTTGTCTATGACGGCCAAGAACAATTTGGCGCAGGATCGACCGCCGACGGCAGCTATCTTGGCAAGAGCGGCTACTATGACATCAACCCGACCGCCAGCTATATCCTTACCTACTCGCTGCCGCTCCGACGCCTCTATATCACGGGCAAAGATGCCATCCCCACGAATACACTCGACTCAACCAAGGTGACTAACGCAATTGCCGCCGCCACCTTCGATCTGGATTGCCACAGCCTCGCCACCACCCAGTTGATCGCCGCGCTGAGCGAGTTCGATCCGGTGGTGCGCAACTACGCCGCCATCGAACTGGCCTCCCGCACCCTGAGTTCCACAGATCTAACCACCCTGCGAAACATGGTCTCTGGCGCCGGTGCCAACGGCCGCCAAGGTGCTTGCCAAACACTGGGACTCCTCAAGGATGCCACTGCCCTGCCCATGATCACCCAACGCCTCAACAAGAGTATCGAGCCGGACTCGTGGGTGCGTGCCAAAGCCGCCAGCGCACTTCGCAGTTATACCTCCGCCACGACCAGCACGCAACGGGACCCGATGCTAACCGCCTTCACCGCTAATGCCACCGATCCGGATGTGATCGTGTGGGATGATCCCATCCAGATATCTAACGGCTACCTCGGATTCGCCCTCTTTGGCGACGCCGTTTATGGCGGAACAAATATTGCATCGTATTCCATCAACGCCTCCAAGAACCTCCTCTATCCGGCTGTCCAGGCAGGCTTGAAACAACCGGATTCCAAATCGCGCTTCGGAGTTGCCAGCTTTTGCAACAACTATCTATCACTCACGGACGTCGAGGCTCTCCTGCCGGACCTCTCTCAGGTCATTGAAACCGAGAGCCAGGCGGACACGATGTGGAGCATGAACCCCCGCGGATCAGGCATCGCCACCCTCGCCAAATACAAAATCGCCGAAGGCATTCCGGAGGCTCTGAACATGTTAGTCGTGCCGACCGGCTTTGGCTGGGGCAGTGACGGGTTTCAGATTCCAGGTCTCAATGCGCTGGCGGCCTATGGGGATGCCGCGCGCTGGACCTTGCCCACGCTGAAAAGTAATTTGGGCATCTGGGACCCGGCGTCATCCCAATACGCGACCCTCGTTAACACAATCGCAAGCATTCAGGCCGCCATCACCGGTCCCACCCAGGTCGCAGGCTTGGCTGTGGCTAACTCTCAAGTCGTGGCCACCACCGGCGCCAAGGCCATCACGCTCACAGGCACCTCGCCTAGAACTGCAGTCACATTCGCCAACGTGACCACGCCGGCCCACGGCACGCTTACCGGCACGGCTCCGAATCTAACCTATACTCCGGCCGCCGGCTACACCGGACCGGACGGATTCAGCTTCCAGGTGACTGACACTCTAACCACATCGGCGCCGGGTACCGTGAGCATCATTGTTGGTACCGCCGGCACCGGGTTAAAAGGCGAGTATTTTGACAACATCGACTTCACCAACCTGAAAGTCACCCGCACCGACGCACAGGTGAATTTTGACTGGGGCACCGGATCCCCAGACCCCTCGATTGGCGCAGACACCTTCAGCGTTCGCTGGAGCGGCTTGCTGCTGGCACCGGAATCCGCTACCTATCAGTTCTCAACACTAACCAGCGATGGCGTAAGATTGTATATCAACGGAGTGCAGGTGATCAATGATTATGTGGACCAAACGACCCTCTGGACGGACGGTGCATCGGTCTATCTGACGGCCGGCCAGCTGGTAGACCTGCAAATGGAGTATTATGAAAATACCGGCTCAGCCGTGGCAAAACTCAAATGGACCGGACCCTCGTTCGCGGGTGCCAACGGCAGCATCATCGCCAAGGAGTGGCTCTATGACGGCACTGGCGTGACCAATCGCACACCCTACGCCCATGCACAAAGCGTGACCTTGGTGCAGAATTCCGCCCAAGCGATCACCCTAACTGGCAGTGGCGGCACCCTCGCCTACACGGTCGTCAGCCAGCCGGCCCACGGCTCTCTCACCGGCAGCGCGCCCAACCTGACGTACACCCCTGCGGTCAACTTCAGCGGGCCTGATAGCTTCAGCTTCCTCGTCAATAATGGCACCAGTAACTCATCGCCGGCCACAGTGTCCATCTCCATCTGGGCCGGCCAACCCGTTTCATGCACCTGGTCAAGTGCCGCCTCAGGCAATTGGAGCGTCGCAGGCAATTGGGCATCGGGTGCCCCTGCCGCCACCGGCCAAGCCTACTACAATCTCAATTTCCCCCAAGCAGGCACCTACACCGTGACCCATGATTTGAACAACGGGTTTTTGCTCAACCAACTCAATGTGGCCGGTGCGCTCACGCTTGCCGGAACCAACAGCCTGGCATTCACCGCCAACGGCACATTGCTGCCACAATTGAATCAAAACAGCTCGGGTTTGGTGACCGTCAATACTCCGCTAAGCCTGACGACCATGACCAGCTTCGGCGGCACTGGCGGCGGTGAAGTTGACCTAGCAAGCTCAATCTCCGGCACCGGAGGCCTGACAAAAGTCAACGCTGGAATGCTGAAACTCTATGGTCTAACTCCGAACGCATATAGCGGTGGAACCGTCGTCAACAGCGGCACACTCCACCTCGGCACCATGGTCAATGGCATCAGCCCGCTTTGTGCGAATCCTGTTGGAACTGCTGCGGTAACACTTAACAGCGGCACCATTGAGTTTGATAGAATCACCGCCACCAATGCCCTAACGATCAACGGAGGCACCCTCTGCAGCAACAACGGATGGGGCTCCACATGGAGCGGTCCAATCACCCTGAATGCCACCGCCACCATCAATGCGGCTTGGAACCTGACCCTCAGCGGCAATATCAGCGGTGCCGGCGGATTCACCAAGTTTGGCAGCAATACCCTGCTGCTCTCCGGCACCAATAGCTTTACCGGAGCTAACAGGATCACAGCCGGCACATTGTCCTGCTCAAAGGCCGCCGCCCTCGGCATTGGGTCTCTCGATATATCTAACGGAGCAATCGCCGCTCTCAATTTCACCGGCACCCGCACAATTGCCTCGCTCACGTTCAACGCCGGCACATCCCTGCCGCCAGGAACGTATGGCTCCACTGCCTCGTCTGCAACTTACAAGACAGACAGCTATTTCTCCGGCACAGGGACGTTGACCGTCCTTCCCGGGACTACCACCACGCTTTCCCTAACCAGCGGAAGCACTCCATCCAATTCGGGAACGCCACTCGTTTTCACTGCGACGGTCACAGGCACCTCACCCACCGGCAACTTGGCATTTTATGATGGAACTTCGCTGCTAGGCACAAGCGCCTTGAACGGGTCATTTCAAGCCACATTCACCACCAGCAGCCTGGCTATCGGGTCTCACAGCATCACAGCCCAGTATACCGGCAACGCGACGAATGCGTCCAGCACATCCCCCTCCATGGCCATCGAGATCACCAGCATGTTGCCGCCTGCGCCATCTAACCTGCTTGCCGCGCCCGGTAGCAATCACATCGGCCTGACGTGGACGACCTCAGCCGCCGCCACCAGCTACTATGTGAAGCGTTCTCTGAGCAACGGCGGCACCTTCACGGTGATCGGCAATCCTAGCAGTGCAAGTTATGACGATCTCACAGCCGTCAATGGCATCACCTATTTTTATGTGGTGTCTGCCATCAATGCCGCCGGGGAAAGTGCGAACTCGAACCAAGCCAGCGCCACTCCAACCGTCCAGCAATCGACCATCACACTGGCGTCCTCACCGGTAGATACCGGCTCCTATGGCACGGCGCTTACCCTCACAGCGACGGTCACAGCGGGTGCCACCGGAACAGTGACCTTCAAGGATGGTTCCACGGTGTTAGGCATAGCCACCTTGAATTCAAGCACCGGCACTTTCGGCAGCGTACTCGCCGTCGGAAACCACTCAATCACCGCCACTTACAGCGGCGACGCAACCTTTAATGGCAGCGTCTCCGCGGCAATTTCATATGGGGTGACCGCTAAATCCCTGACCATCACCGGCGTCACGGCAACCAACAAGGTCTATGACAAGACCGCCACTGCCTCACTAACAGGTGGAACAATTTCCGGCGGCCTGGTCGGCGGCGAAACGCTAACCATCATTCCCGGCAGCGGAACTTTCGCCAGCCCGGACGCCGGCACTTGGCCGGTCACCTCCACCGGCTATTCCCTCGGCGGCCCATACACCGCGAACTATGTGTTATCCGCCCAACCCACCGTGCCTAACGCGACCATCACCCAGCTGCCTGTCGTCCTGGTCGGCAGCCGGATCTATGACAAAACCGCCACGGCAACGGCCGACGTTCTTTCAATCCAAAACAATCTCGACGGTGCCAACCTGTTATTGTCAGGTAGCGCCACCTTGGTCGCCAAGGATGCCGGGACGCAGGGATTCCTATCAGGTCTTGCGACGCCGGCCCAAGTGCAATTCGCCACAGGCAGCAGCGGGACAAGCAGCGTGACGAGTTTTAATGTTAATCTAACTTCTTCCCCAATTTCCGGCAGCACACTCATCGCGATAATCT
>JBAXCM010000300.1:0-5946 GCA_037141475.1 Verrucomicrobiota bacterium
AGGGCAAGGTCCAAGGGGGTTAGTTTGATCACCCCGGCGATATCCCGCAGGTGCTTTTGATGAGCCCCCTCGCGAAAAAACTCGATGAGGTCAGGGACGTGCATGAAGCCAGACGCGGGGTAGTTTGGTTTCGATCTGGGCGGGCGAGTCCTGCGGGAAGCGCAGGCGCAGGCCAACGCGTTTGAGTTCCCGTGCTTTGCTGACAGTCGCTGCGAGCAGTTGATATTTTTCTGCCAGAGACATATTTTTTCAAGCCGCGATCTGAAGGGGTGATGGAAAATCCATAGCCAAAATTTTAGTTAGCATTGCAACACGTCTGATGGGCCGGAGCCCCCCCGATCCAAATCAAAAATAGCCCTCCTTTTTCCGGTCTTCCATAGCGGTTTCGGAGCGCTTGTCATCGGAGCGGGTGCCGCGTTCTGTTTGGCGTGCGGCGGCCACTTCGGCGATGACTTCGTCGAGGGTGGATGCGCTGGATTCGACTGCGCCGGTGCAGGTGGCATCGCCGATGGTGCGGAAGCGCACGAGCTTGGTGCTAGCGGATTCGTGGCTCTGAGGCTTGAGGAATTCGGTGACGGCGAGCCACATGCCGTTGCGCTCGAAGACGTCGCGCTGATGGGCGAAATAGATGGCGGGCAGAGGGATTTTCTCTCGTTGCAGGTACATCCACACATCCATCTCAGTAAAGTTAGAGAGCGGAAAAATCCGGAAATGTTCGCCTGGGTTTCTGCGGCCGTTGAACAGGTTCCATAACTCAGGACGTTGATTCTTCGGATCCCACTGGCCAAAATCATCGCGGTGAGAAAAAAACCGTTCTTTGGCCCGGGCCTTTTCCTCGTCACGGCGTCCGCCGCCCAGGCAGGCGTCGTATTGATATTGCTCAATGGTATCTAGCAGAGTGACGGTTTGGAGTTTGTTGCGCGAAGCGCCTGCACCCTTCTCTTCCACTGCCCGCCCGCTGTCGATGGACGCCTGCACCGAGCCAACAATGAGCCGCGCTCCTATCAGACTGACGAATTCGTCCCGGTACGCCATCGTTTCCGGGAAATTGTGGCCGGTATCGACGTGGACCAGGGGAAAGGGCATGCGGGCCGGCCAAAATGCCTTGCGCGCCAACCAGGCCATCACAATGGAATCCTTACCTCCCGAAAATAGCAGGGCCGGATTCTCAAACTGGGCAGCGGTTTCCCGAAGCACGAAAATGGCTTCTGCTTCGAGCTGGTCGAGGTGACTGAACTGGTAATTGGGCATGATGCTAAGAAAAATTCAGGCGAAAAGTCCCGCAGTCAAAACCACTGCGGCGCGCCCCAATCTGGCGCACCATCCAAGTGGAGTCAATGAATAAATAGTTTGCAGGGTACTTTTGTATTGTATCCTGTATTCCAACGAGTTACAACGTCTCGTCCGGGCATATCCGGTCACTGATCGCCTCGAGCAGCTCAAAAGCAGCATCCTCGATCGAGGAATTTTCGGTATTTAGGACGAGTGCGGGATCCTGCGGAGGTTCAAACGAACCATCCTTGCCGGTGAAATGCGCGATCTCACCGCGTGCAGCCTTAGCGTAGAGGCCTTTGACGTCACGATTTTCACAAGTTTCGTAGCTAGCCTCGACGTAAACCTCGAACAGATCCTCGCCGAGAAGTCCGCGTACCCGGTCGCGCAGCTCGCCGCGCGGTGTGATAGCCGAGACGAATGTGATGACCCCCTGCGAGACGAAAACCTTCGCCACTTCGGCGATCCGCCGCACGTTTTCGAGGCGATCCTCGTCACTGAACCCCAGATCAGCGTTCAATCCGCTGCGCAGGTTGTCGCCATCAAGAATGACGCTCATCCGGCCCTGCTGGTACAACACGCGCTCGGCGGCATTGGCAATGGTGGACTTGCCGGATCCCGAGAGGCCGCAGAGCCAAACCACGAGGCCACGCTGGCGGAGCAACACCTGTTTGTCGTGGCGATTGAGAAAGCGGTTGAATTCGGGATGAATGTTCATGGGGAAATTTCTGGTTAGAGTGATAGTCCTACCTTCGGAGACTATCACGCAGAAAATGAAAAACAAACAGCGAATTGTAAACGAAGTAACGCCGAAACAGGCGCCGCGGCTCCATGCACAGCCGATAGAGCCATTCCATTCCGAGGCGTTGGATAGCAGCTGGGGCTTGACGGACCTCCCCGGCGTGGAACGCGAAAGCCGCCCCTATCCCAAAATAGACCCCTGGAGGCAAGCGGTCCTTGTGGGCGGCAATCCAATGCTCTTGGCGCGGGCATCCCAGCCCCACCCATATCAGGTTGGCTCCAGACTCGCGGATTTTTTCACAAATCCGTCCAAACTCGTCCGGCGGCCATTCTCCAAATGGCGGTGCATGCATGTCGGCAATGATCGTGCCGGGAAACCGCGCTGCAAATTCATCTGAGAGCTTGGCGAGTGTGGCGGGTTTCCCTCCTAATAAAAAGTGACGCAACTCCCCCACCCCGGCGCTTGCCTTGAGGGTCTCCAGCATCAACGTTGGACCGTACACCCGGTCCGTTAGTTTTTCCCTGCCAGGCAACTTCAAATTCACCGCCCACACCAGCGGCATCCCGTCGGGACAGATCAGATCAAAGCGCTCCATGACCTCGCCAAAGGCTCGGTCGCTGCGGGCCAATGCCGCCACATGGGTATTGGCGGCCTCCACCGCATACACCCCAGACCCGGCCCGCGCCCGCTCAAACACCCATGCCACAGCCCCCGAATAATCGGTCGCGGCAATCGGCAAGCCAATGACGGAAATGCGTTTCAAAATAGATAGAGGCTTTGCCTCAGAGCCAAGACAGAAGACCGCTTCGCTGCAAGACCAGGCAAAGAATCGCCAGCGGGCCGCGCATGGCGCTTCTTGTTTCAGTCTTCAGTCTTCAGTCTTCCCGTCTTCTTCACACCCGGCAGAAGGGTTCCACGGCCCTCAGTGCGGAATTCGCGGCAAGGGCATCCTCCCGTTGCTGGGGATTCTCAAACAGATAGAGCGCATAGCCGCCATAGCCGCCACCGCAGTATTTGTGAGCCAATGCCCCGGCAATCTCGGGCAACGGATCCATCCCCTCCGCCAACTGCGTCTGATGATACAGCGAAATGCCTTCCGCCAAACGCGCCAAATCAGCGTAAAGTGCCCCATCACGGGCGACTCTAGCAGACTCGGCGATGCGCCCGTAATCCCGCGGGTGATTGGCAACCCCTGGCGTGTCGTGGCTCTTGCCGGTCCAAAGCACGCCCATGCAACCCGTTAGAAAATCCCCGTTGCGCTTGAAATCCAAAATCGGCGTCTGTCCCGATCGCCAAACGCACAAACCGGTCTCCCGGATGACCGCCGGATCCTGCCAACCCACGCCCAGATCGATTTCCGAATCCACCCCGTCGCGGCCGTTGAGCAGTGCCCACGCACCGCTGCCACCCAGACCGGCCTGCTTTTCGTACGGCCACTCGCGCAGCGATACGAGAGGTGAAATGGCACAATTGACGACATACTCACCTGGCTGGGAAAATCGCGGCACATCGAGCCAACCGCCAGCAAAATCCACCCGCAGAGGTGCCTCGGTGGGTGCCTGCACCCACCGAACAATCGAGCTGGTGGACACCGGTTCAAAGCGCGGTGGCGTCTTCGGCAACACTGTGTATTGCGCACCAACCTGCTCACACAACTCACGCTTGACCTCACCGTACTTGTCGTCCTCCGTCACAATGAGGAAATCCGGCCGGATGCGCAAAAAGTCATCCTCGAAGTCGAGCCCTTCCTTTTGCCCTTGGGTGACCACCACCTCATCGATCATGCGCAGCCCTTGCAGCAAGGTACGCTTGTGATCATCCGGAATGGACGGTTTTCGCCGCTTGTGGTGCCACAAAACTTCCGCCGAGGCGAACGAAACAATCAGATAGTCCCCGAGCGCCCGCGCCTCCTCAAAAAATTGCAGGTGGCCGGCGTGGAGGATGTCGTAGCATCCGGATACAAATACTTTTTTCATGTTAGGGGAGGTTTGTTGGGGTAAGTGATATAGCAATCACCTGTAGACTGTTTTGCCAAAATAACCGGGATTTCTTGATTCTGAAAAAACGTTGCGCCTTGGGTATGCAAAGCGGAATAGGTTATGCTCCCGACTCACTTGGCGGTTTATAGGCGATGGGCAAAATGCCAGCGCCGTGTGGCTGCGCACCTGCCGGCTACTCTTTGGAGACGGCGACGTGATGGCCGTGGGACTTGAGCAGCGCGTGGCGTTTGGCCTCCTCGAGGTCCGAGGTCACCATCTCGGCACACATCTCTTCGACGCTAATCTCAGGGGTCCAGCCCAACTTTTGTCGCGCCTTGCTCGCATCACCGAGCAATGTCTCCACCTCCGCCGGGCGATAGTAGCGCGGATCAATTTTGACAACGACTGCACCGACCTTCACGCCTGGGGCGGTGAGAGCATCCACCGCGCTGACGGTTCCGATCTCTGCAGCCCCGTTGCCCGAAAACACCAACTCCATGCCCGCCTGCCGCGCCGCCATGCGCACGAACTCCCGCACTGATATCTGCCGCCCAGTGGCGATCACAAAGTCCTCCGCCTGCTCCTGCTGCAGCATCATCCATTGCATTCTAACGTAATCCTTGGCGTGACCCCAATCGCGCAGTGAATCCATGTTGCCTAAAAACAAGCAACTCTCAATGCCATGGGCAATGTTGGCAAAGGCGCGGGTGATCTTGCGCGTGACAAACGTCTCGCCACGCCGTGGCGACTCATGATTGAACAAAATCCCGTTGCAGGCATACATTCCGTAAGCCTCCCGATAGTTCACCGTGATCCAGTAAGCATACATCTTGGCCACCGCATACGGCGAGCGCGGGTAAAATGGCGTGCTCTCCTTCTGCGGCGTCTCCTGCACCAATCCATATAACTCGGATGTCGATGCCTGATAAAAGCGGGTCTGCTTCTCTAGCCCCAAAAACCGGATCGCTTCTAGCAAGCGCAAGGTGCCCATCGCATCGACGTCCGCGGTGTATTCCGGCGCCTCGAAGGAAACCGCCACGTGGGATTGCGCGCCGAGATTGTACACCTCGTCCGGCTTCACCTCACTGATGATCCGGGTGAGATTCGA
This sequence comes from Verrucomicrobiota bacterium, assembly GCA_037141475.1. Lineage (GTDB taxonomy): Bacteria > Verrucomicrobiota > Verrucomicrobiia > Verrucomicrobiales > Akkermansiaceae > Luteolibacter. Next base: position 5,102 of record JBAXCM010000300.1, read on the forward strand.
GCTGTCCGTCAAATCACCGTAGTGCAGGCGGAAGCGCGAGTTCTCCACATGCGGATCCTCGTAGATGTGGTCCACCCGCTGCGTGTTGAAAAGTGAGGCACGGCGCTTGATCCCATGCACCTCGTAGCCCTTTTCCAACAAAAATTCCGCTAGATAAGAGCCGTCTTGTCCGGTGATGCCGGTAATGAGTGCGCGTTTCATATTAACTTGTGTTAGCTTCTCAGAGCCGCGCCTCACCGCTGGCGATTGACGCTTTAAAGTCCTCGTAGGCAGCCACCAATCCCGCCTCTAGCGAAACTTGCGGGCCCCAACCGGTGGCTTGGATTCTCGCCACGTCCAGCAGCTTGCGTGGCGTGCCATCCGGCTTGCCAGGATCGGTCAATATCGCCCCTCCAAAGCCGGTCGTCCGGGCAACCAGCGTCGCCAGCTCAAGGATCGTCAGATCCGAACCGACACCCACGTTCACCCAGTCCGGAGGGTTATCAAGCGCCAGCAAATGGAAGCAGGCCTTGGCCAGATCATCGACGTGCAAGAACTCGCGCCGCGGAGTGCCCGTGCCCCAAATCGTCACTGAGGCATCACCACGCCGGGCTGCCTCATGGAAGCGCCGCAGCAAGGCCGGGATCACGTGTGAATTCTCCGGATGATAGTTATCGCCCGGGCCGTAAAGATTGGTGGGCATGGCGCTGTGATAGGTCAGGCCATACTGTGCACGGTAGTGCTGGCAGAGTTTCAAGCCGGCAATTTTGGCGATGGCGTAGGCCTCGTTGCTAGGTTCTAGCGGGCCGCTCAGCAGGCAATCCTCGGGCATCGGTTGGGGTGCTAGCTTCGGATAGATGCACGAC
>JBAXCM010000301.1:0-5945 GCA_037141475.1 Verrucomicrobiota bacterium
CAGTTCCTCGTGGCGCATGGCCTCGCGCATGGCCGCCTCCTTGAGCAGGCTCTTGCCCACCCGCTTGCCGCCGGCCAGCAGTTCGAGGCGTTCGTTGACGAGTTTTAGCTCTTGGAAATTGCGGGCAATCCGGCTCATCGCCTGCACGCGGCGCAGCGGGTCTTTGATGCGGCGCAGCGCGTCGCCCGCCATGAACCCGGCCAGCTCCGCCGGACCGGTGGCGAAGGCTGCCGGTTCCTGTACCCGCACACCGACGTTCTCATCCGCCCCAAAGAACCGTTCGGTTTGTCTAAATGTACCGCTTTCCAGAGCACTGAAATAGTCTCCCGTGCCCGGAAGTTCAAATCCTGCCTCTTTCAGGACGTGGGAGGCATTCAAAGGCATTAAGTCCCTTGCCATCTGATTCGCGGTGGCAAAATCTTTCGCGACTCCCGTAATCATGAGAACAGCCCCCCCCTGTTCGCGGGAAAAATCATGGATGGATTCGGGCGTGAGGGTTTTGAATTGGTCGATGGTTCCTTGCAGAATCGCCACCACCTTCAAGCGGATGTCCGTAACAAATCCGGTGAGAACGTCCTCCCGCCCCTTGTTGGCCTGTACTTGTGTGGCCGCTCGAAGCAGATCTTCAGGCGTTAGCAGGGCATCGGGAAACCCTAGGTGGGTGATTTTGGAAGTGAACGGATCGACGTTTGCAGGGTCGGCCTTTCCCGGCAACTCCCCTCCTGATGCCCTTCCTGTTCTGTCAATCGACGTGTAAGTTAGATGATTGATGACAAGGTGTTCGCGCATGGCAAACCCGCGCTTATCCATTTCCAGAGCGTGACGTTGAGTTGCCTTAATATCATGCCCAGAAGGGCTGGGGTCGCCACTTGGATGATTGTGCAACAGGTAGTATTCACTCGCCCCGCATTGGCTTAGAAACTCCGCGTGGGCATCGCTTCCAGTGTCCCAATCCTGGCCGGTTTCATGGATCATCGCACTACACGGAATCCGCGAAGTGACGGCCATGACCCCTTTGAGGGTACTGCCATCCATTCCCAACAAGTAAAACGTCTCGAACAACGGATTGCGCAGCGCCTGCGCCCGCATGACTAGCCCGGCGGTGTCGCTGATGGTGTCGCCGATGAATCTGACTTGCAGATCGGTGGCGAGTTTTTGGGCGAACTTTTGCGCAAGTACCGATAAGGCACCAAGACGGGTAGAAGAATCTGCGGCGTGTCCTTTTTGCGCCGGCCCGAGGATGGATTTTGAGAAATCGAGGAGCAGCTGTCTTTTGTCTTCATAGCGGGCGCGGGGTTGTTCCACACGCAAGGCGTTTTCGCCGATCTTGTCAAGCAAATCCTCATGCAATCGCTCCGGCGAACGCCCCGGCAGGATCGGCGATCCGTCGCCGGTGGCGAAGGAAAACGAACCCTGGCTCAGTCCGTCCCCTTCACGTCTTCCTTGCCCTTCCAGAATTCCGCTTTCGCCTTCACCGCCACTTCGTAGCGGGTTTGCAAACGCGCCTTCACTTCCGCCGGATAGGGCAATTTCGAGAAGTCGAGCGGCTTTGGCTTGGCTTTTGGTGATGTCATTCTCTGCCTTGTTGGTGAGTTGCTTGAAAGAATCCCTGAAGAGAGACTGCATTGCAGGTAACACTTCGTCAAGTCCTTTACCTAGATGCGCCGCTACTTTTTCCGATAATCTTTCAATGTCCCGCGGGCTGGTCATCCTCTGTTCCGTGGACGTGAGAGCCGCCACCCCAGCCACTTCCAGCCCGTTATCTTGAAGCATCCGGGCAAAGGCAATCCAACTTTCTCCAGTGTTGTGAACGTCTTCCGTGATGAATATAGGGCGACCCAGTTCCTTGAGTGCGGCAAGGGTTTCTGGCACTGGCTCGAAACGCACCGGATCAGCCACCTTGTCAAAAAAAGTCCGTTTGTTTTTGGCCTCCCCGGCGGCTAGTGCCATGCCCGCGGGCCGTTTTTCGATGGTGTTGCCGAAGTCCTTGCCAATCCGCTCCGCCAATGCGTCTGGCAATATGTTGTTCCCACTGGTGGACGGCACAGGCACCAGCACCGCGTCCTTGGGTATGCCAGCAAAAGCCGCCGTTTTGTAATATTTGTTTACGATGTCCACAGCGCCGGCTTTGCCATAACCGGCGCGTTGCCATTCGGTCTTGTCGTGTCGCAGCGCTTGCACTGAGTCCGAGGAATAAATCGGCTTGCGCCCCGGCAATATCGGCGAGCCGTCGCCGGTGGCGAAGGGGATATTGTCTTCTTCCAGGTCGGGGCGGTAGATGTCGCGGGCCTCGGTGTGGACGCGGGCATCGTGCTCGAGCTGCGCGTCGCGGCCGGTGAGCTTGTTGAGGTACGCCTCGTAGGTGGATTTGTCGAAGGTGACGTCGCGTTCGGCTTTCTTGAGGGCAAGGGAGCGTTGCATGGCCAGCGACCACCGGGCACGCACGGCCGCAATGAAATTGGTGAACTTCTGGATGGCCTCAGCCGCCTCAGGCGAAACCCTCGCCGCGATGCTCAATAGGTTGCGGGTGATGAAATTCGGATTGGCGCGTGTCGATGCGTCGATATTGAGCGGGCCTCCCCCCTTGCGGGATTTGAGAATTTGCATGCTGCCAATTTCTCCGCAGCCCTCATCCAACATCATGTCAGTGATATCGGCGTCGGCGATGCCATCCGGCAGGAAGCGCAGGGCCTCGCTTTTGCCATCAGGTCCTTCCTTCGTTCGTTTGCTACCCATCACCTTGTCCAGCGAGCGCAGCACGGCAATTTCGTCGGCGCGGGTGAGGCGTCCGGCGGCCCGGGCCTCCCGGCGCAGCCTGTGGAACGTCTCGTGAAACGTAGTTGTCACGTCGGCACCTTGGAATAGCCGCTCTTCCGGTCCCATTCCGTCATGCCCTGGCACCGCCACACCCAGAGCCGCATTCGCAAACGATCCGTCCCCACCGTTCAGGCGTTCCTTGAGTTCGACTTGTTTCTGAAACCTCTCAACTTCCGCCGGGTTTTCCATGACCATTTTAGCCTCAGTCATGGCGTTGTCCAACTCCATGGAAATGCTGTGATCCTCCCCGCCGTCGCCGAGCTTGCGTGACTCCTGTGCGGCTTCCATCAAACTGGTGATGTAGGCCACATGGTGTTCGTTCAGATCGTCGAATGCCGCGTAGTGGGTTTCAACAATCTTCATGGCCCCGGAAATATCCGGCGCTTGGCCAAGTTCATTGCCCGTCTCACGGTCCTTCACAATCCAGCCGTCCCGAGTGTGTACCAAATCAGGAAAAAGGCCGGAATCATTGGCTTGAGCCGCGAGCAGGGTTTTGCCCATGTGCTCACGAATCAATTCATCCGCTGCCGTTTGGGCTCCCTCGCTGTGGGGGTCCGCCCCGAGCATGCCAACGTCAATCAGCCGCCCCATGGAGGACAGCCCCTTGGCCATGGCAGCGGGCCTGCCGTCGATAGCATCCGGCTTCCACCCAAGCGCGGCGAGTTCTTTAGGCGTGGCAGCGGCAAACGCCTTGGCGCGGGCGTCAGCGGAGATTCCGCCGGCGGCCCCGAGGATGGCCAGAGGGGCGAGAGTCGCCATGCCCTCAACCGTCCTTGCCCAGAATCCATCAAACACACCTCCCTTGCCTCCCCAGTTCACGTCTGGCACGTCCGAATCCAGCGCATGAACCACTTGCTGAGTGATATGGGGAACAAGGCTCATGCCTTCCATGATGGCCTGTCCGGTCACATCGGCGGCAGCGGCCCGCATGCCCAAGCGCGTGATGGTGGTGGTGAACTGGTCCCCGATCCGGTCAAACACCTTTTCAAACATGGGCAGCTTGCCGAGCCACAACCCGGCATTCGCCTTCATGAGCGCCGCCTGTGGGAGTGCCACGAAGGGCGCCAGATTCCCGGCGAGGTGAGACGCCGCCTCTTCCTTCATGCCGCCTTGAATCAGGTTTTGGCGCAGCTGGTCATTCGCTTGTGTCTGCATGCTCAAGAACATGAGGGGCAGGCCAATGCCGGGGATTTCAGCCTCTGCTGTAAACGCCATCAATCCCGGGAATGCGTAGGCCGCCCGAGCCAATCCACCGGGGGCCTTGCCTTCGGTGTTGAGAACGGGATTGAATGCCTCATCTTGGATTCGACGAACATCCGCCGAAAAATTTTGACGGGCCATAAATTCCGCCTGTTGGCTGGCCGATCCCTCTGGGGTGTTGAAACGAAGCCCGGGCTGTGGAGAGCCGTCCGGTTCAATGCTTCCAATGGTGCCGCCCATGTAGCTGATGGAAAGCATGTTGGACATGAACGCGCTCAGCGCCTCACGGGGAAGCCCGTCCATCGCCCTTGCCCCGCTCTTGGCCATGTTCGCAAAGAACCCGTTGCGTGAATCCGCAGGGAATGACTTGGCCATGAGCCCGAGGGCACTCATGAATTCGGTTCGTTGGTCTTCCGGCATGGCCTTGTAAAGACGGAAGGCCGTCGCTGCCGCATCTTCCTTGCCCGCCTCTGTCACCATGGCAGATATGGGATTCACAAGTGAGCCGCCGCCACTGCTGGCGTTCCCCGCCAACGGGAATTTGTCTATGATTGCCAGAGCCGGCGGGTCTCCAAGACAGTGTCCACCTCTATCGATGGCACGACCTGGACAGTCTCCAGCAGCCTCCGCCTCCTCTATGATGGCTGGAATATGATCGCTGAATACAGCGCATCGTCGGACACCCCGGCAGTCCTCACCCTGCAAGCCGCCCACGTCTGGGGCATCGACCTGTCAGGAACCCCACAGGGCACTGGCGGTGTCGGAGGGCTTCTCTGTTCCACTCTGGTAAATGATAACTCAACAACCAATAACTATTATCCCGCTTATGATGGAAACGGGAACATCAGTGCCTGGCTCAACAGCACCGGCACCCTGCTAGCCCGGATGGACTATTCGCCCTTCGGCCAGTTGGTCGCACAATACAAGTACACATCAACCGCCAGCGCCACCCTGTCCCGCCTGTCCTTCGGATTCAGCACGAAATACACGGACAAGGAAACCGGTCTGCGCTATTATGGTGACCGGTACTTCGATCCTGTAACGGGAATGTGGCGGTCGAAGGACCCGATAGAAGAGGACGGCGGGTTGAACCTATATGGGTTTGTGGGGAATGATGGGGTGAATGGCATTGACATGATTGGCTTACTTAAGGCATTGGACGCCGAGTCGCAATCTCGTCTTTCCATCCTTGATGACCCACATAGTCCTGGAAATGTGACAACGGAGACGGTGAGACGGTACGAAAGAGAGTTCCCAAATTTTATCAGCAACGAGAGAACAAAGACTATTATCGAAATAGTAGGTCTTGTGAAATCTTTGCCAACAGCAACACCTGAGGGAAGGGTCGCAAAACAAGTTTCGATCCAACGCAAGGAAACCCGTCTCGCCGGACTAGATGAGTCATTGAGAGCGTTCCGCGCTAACGGATCAGAAGTCACCATAAAAATGAATACTATAGACAAGCACGATGGCGGTGAGTTCCACGCAAAGAGTTTTACAATTGATCTTGATAGAGGTTCCATTTACTATAGATGTAATGATTTGGAAATTGATGGAAGTCGTAGGGATGGTGGGGTAATTGAAGCATCAGGTTCCTAGGTTCTTAATCATGAACTAATTCATGCAAGAGATAGACTAAAGATGGGGACTCTTCAGGACTGGCTGGATCGCCAAAAGAAGGATACTAATTCTATTAACAAAAATCCGCTGGAGAAAGATGCCATGGAGGGAACGAATCCTCTTGAGGACTATGATAAAGTACCACGAAGAACTAACTACTATCTTCTTCCTGGAGAGGTTAGAGGCGACATGGCATTCGGTCGTGCCGTGGCTATTGCTGATAGAGGAAGGATTTATCAGGACGAAAATCATAAGTGGCACCTAAAAGTCAAAGCGCAATGAAAAATTTCTGTATATTCGCCATTATG
>JBAXCM010000302.1:0-5910 GCA_037141475.1 Verrucomicrobiota bacterium
GAGCCAACCGCTTCGCTTTAACTGGCAGTCACCCTGACCCATGCCCACCGCCCCCCATGATTCCTGCGCCCACTGCGGCCATCACCACGAGCTGACCGTGGAAAACCTCAGCGTCCGCTACCCCGATGGACTGGCGCTCAACGGGATTTCCTTCGCCACCTCCTGCGGCTCTTGCGTCGCCCTCATCGGCCCTAACGGCGCAGGTAAAAGCACCTTGCTCAAGGCCATCGCCGGCCTCCAGCCCATCGCCGCTGGCAAAATTTTTTGGCGAGGCACCTTGGTTGCGAAGTGGAGCCGGGAAATTGCCTACCTGCCTCAACGCGAAAACGTCGATTGGCAATTTCCCATCACCGTGCGCGGCGTCGTCAGCATGGGCCGCTTCCCGCAAGCCGGTTGGTGGCGGCCATTCTCCAGCTCGGACGCCGATGCCATCGAGCACGCACTCGCTGCCATGGGCTTGCTGGACCTGCAGCACCGCCAAATCAGCGCCTTGAGCGGCGGCCAGCAGCAACGGGTATTCCTAGCCCGCGCCATCGCCCAGGAAGCCCACGTTTTGCTCCTCGACGAGCCATTCAGCGGCCTCGATCACCCGGCTAAGACAGCCCTCGCCCAGATGCTGCGCGACCTAACAAAGGAAGGGCGGCTGGTGCTCGCCGCCCACCACGATCTGGACACCGTGCGCGACATCTACGACCAAGCCCTGCTTCTGCGTCGCAGGTGCCTGGCCTTCGGTCCGGTGGCCGAGGTCTTCACCGCTGCCCTGCTCGAGCAGACATTCGCCCAACCCGCCACTGCCGGAAAGGAGCCCGCATGATCCTGGATTGGCTAACAGAACCGCTGCAACATCCTTTCAATCAGCGCGCCATCCTCGCCGCCCTGCTCATCGGCCTCACCAATGGCTATGCCAGCGCCTTTGTCGTGCTCAAAAAGTCTGCCCTCAAGGTCGGCTCGCTTTCCCATGCCCTGCTCCCCGGCATCGCCGTGGCCGTCTGGGTGGCCGGCTTGCATGAGTGGAGCGCCTTCCTGGGTGCCTTGTTTGCGGCGTTATTCATTGGGCTTGGCTCACTGGCGGTTTCTCGCAGTTCGCGCCTCGACCAGGATTCCTCGTTGGCCATCCTCTACACCGCCGCCTTCAGTGGTGGCATCATCCTGCTGCGCCGCCTCCGCGTCACCCAACAAATCGATGAGTGGCTCTTCGGTAATATCATGGGCCTGCGCGACGGCGATCTGTGGACCACCTTCTGGATCTCCTGCGCTGCCCTCAGCCTGCTCACCGCCCTCCACCGCCCGCTCCTCATGACCTTGTTCGACGCCGAGGTGGCCGCAACTCTCGGCGTGCCTGTCCGCGCCCTCAATTACCTGCTGCTCGCCGTGCTCATCGTCGTCCTCATCGCCTCGCTGCAAGCCGTCGGCTGCATGCTCGCCCTCGGCCTGCTGGTCACCCCTGCCGCCACCATCTATCTTCTCACCGATTCCACCCACGCCTTGTTCTGGGGCGGCTCGCTGCTGGGTGGCCTCGCCTCCTCCGCCGCTGTAATCATTGGCTGGCACCTCAACCTCGAACAAGGCCCCACCATCGTGCTGGTCCTCGGGTCCGTGTTTCTCCTGGCCTTCCTCTTCTCCCCGAAATACGGCTTGTTCAAGAAATCCATTGACTCCCAGTCAAAGTAATGTTCAATTGAACCCTCAACCTCTCCTGCAGTAGCCTAACCCGAGCTTCTTAGATAGTCGTTAGATCGCCTTTTTGCCACTATTTCGGGTTTTTTCGAGCCTCTGAAACTCCACTCGTTGAGTTTCAACGAGTTGAGTTTTTGGAAATAAAAATGCAGTGCCTAACGCAAAAAGATTTTCTTACCATCTTTCAGTTTTCCCCGCTATTTTCCGCGTGTGTTTTTCCGCACCAAACAAATCAAGGGCACGCCGTTGCTGCAACTCGTTGAGGCTTATCGCACTACGGAGGGGCAGCCTCGCCAGATCAGAATGTCTGAAATTGTGAGGATCAATTGCCGCCGTGCTTGGGCTCGTTGAACGGATTGACGTTGGTTGCGGCAGTTTCACTTGGCGCGGCGGAATCATCGGTGATGATATCATCGAGCAGCCGCTTGATGCCCGCCTCGGCGAGATCGCTGCGCGGATAGATGCCGCGAGCCTTGAGGAACCAAGCGAGGGCGGTGCCGGTTTGCTTGGGTGTGCGGCCCTCAAACTGTCGGGCTCGATCGAGGGCCTTGGTGAAGTCTGCAACCTTTGGGGCGAGCAATTCGAGTTCCCGGCCGAGTTTGGGGTCATCCGGGAATTCCTCGCGCAACTGGGCGAGTTGCTCCCAAGCCGCGTAGTTTTGGCCGACCTTGCCAAACTCGGCGGCCTTGCCGAGGGCCGCCTCAATCTTAGTGATGTTGTTCAGGATTTGCTTGATGGCATCCTCGCGCTTGGCGTCGCCCTGGATGACTGGAACAAATTCGTATTGGCGTTTAAAAATCTCGCGGAAGTTGCGTTCGCTCAGCAGGCGGTCGAAGTCATTGCGAGCGGTTAGTGCCGGAGCTCCATCGGTGATGAGTTTGCGGAATTCCTCGAGCTTGGGGTTGGTAGGCCAAATCTCGGTGGCAGCACGAATTTTTTCGGCGGCCTTGTCATTTTCGTGAGCCAGCAGGTGGGCTTTGGCTTCTTCGATGGCGAGGTCTGAGGCGAGCGAGTAGCCAGAGATGGCACCATCCATCTTGGAGGAAGGAAAATCCTTGGCGGTCGCTTTGAGCTTGGTTGCCAGTTCCTTTCCCTTGGTGAAATCATGCGCTTGCAGGGCTCCATAAATCTCGTTCAGGTCACGGGTATAGGCGAGCACCTTGAGTTTTTTCTCCAGAGGCAAGGTAGCCACCGGGCCGAGGTACTCGCCGAGGGCAAAAGCTTCCATCAGGCGCTGCGAGGCCGAGTGGAGTTCTCCGCGTTCCAGCATCAGGTTGAAAGCTTGGACGTACTTCTCGGCCTCGCGAACGGCTTCGTTAGAGAACGAATCCAGAGACGACACGGTGGGGCTCACGCCCATTGATTGGGTGAACAACTTGGCAACGTCAGAACTCTTTTCGATGCGCAGGGCGGTATCGCCGTCCTTCCACACCTGATTGTAAAAACGGGCGGCCATGATGACGTGTTCGAAGCGGCGCTGCATGAACCACTGCACCATATTGACCTGATATTGGGCCTTGGTGGTGATCGTCTGGGCTTCGGTGCGCAAGATGTTGGACTTTTTGAGGGCCTCAATTTCGAGGATTCGGCGCAAGGTATCGGCGTATTTGAGCGACTGCATGCCGGCACCCGGGTTATCGGTCGAGGCTGCGGATGTTTTTCCTCCATTCTTGCCGCCGCCCACCGGTGTGGCAGCAGCCACGCCGGGCGGTCTGTCATGGCGGGCATGCCAATCGGCCTCCATCTGAATCTCCTTTTTTTCCTGTTCGATGGTGGCGTTGAGTTTTTTCAGGGCGTTGCCGTCCTGTTTGGCGAGCATGGCGGTGTACACGGCCTCGGCGAGGGTGGTGCAAATGTTGGCATCGCCCGGGTAGGTGGCGGCGCGTGGCAACATTTTGAAGGCTTCGTAGAGATTGGGTGAGGGCTCGTGAAATGGCGATACCGTGGCCAAGATCTCCGCAATCCTCTTGCGGTACTCCAAGGTCGCCTCATCGCTCTCCGGCGGCTGACTCAGAAACTTTTCATAGCGTGCCTTGAGCAGGCGGTTGTCACCGAGCGGGATGGCAATCCCCCCCACAGTGATCGTTTCCGCTGATGGATCAAGCATCGGAATCTCCTGGCCAAGGGGACTGGCGGCGGGCTTTTGTTGGGGGCGCACCGCCGTGTCCTGAGGAGCACCGGGCTGCGCCGCAGGCTGGCCCGAGGGTGGCGTGTACACTTGACCCCAAACCATGCTGGAAGCCAATAAGAAGAAGCAAAGTTGCGGTTTCATAGGAGGCTGATGATTATTAGAGCCGATTGACTGCGGTGGCGACGGGGATGCCGCCTTGGCGGACTTTGACGCGCATGGCGTAGCGCTGCTCGCGTTCGACGTTTAGATTGTTGAAGTTAGGAGGGATCTCAATGCCGATCAATTCATCGCCGCCCTTGGTGGCGACGCGCAGGCTGATGATTTGGCCGCGGTTGGGGGTCCAGCGGAGTTTTTCATCGATTTTGCCTTCGATGGAATATTCGTTGCCGCGCAGGCTGTTGCCGTTTTCGAGGAAATCCTCGACGTTCAAGGTGCCCACATCACCAAATGAGGGCTTCTTGTGCTTGAACAACGACTGACCGGCGACGATGGCCAATACCACCGCTGCGGCAATACCGATGAGAATGCCAGGATGCAAACTGGAACTAGCGCGACGGGCCATGGTGCAGTGGGGATGGAAGTGGAGAGCGGGACGGGAGGAACTTACCCATGCAAATGAAAAAATCGAGACCTAATTCCGATCAATCCCACTGCGGTCGGCGAGCCCCCGCCCAAGCGACGATGAGGGCCACCCCGATGTGGGCAAACAGAGTGTAAAGGCAAGACGTTTGGAGCGAGAGCGAGGTATCGATGACGGACTTGACGGCATCATGGACCTGGGTTTGGAGGGAATCGACGGAGCCGGACCATGCCCAATAGGCGGAGATGAATGGCCGGGTGAACCCTTCAATGTTCTCCGGCAGAGCCAGCACCGCACCGGACAGCGGGAGTTGAAAACCCACCAAATAGATCGAGAGCAGCGACGCCTGCTCGGCGGTGCGCATCATCGAAGAAATTGCCAGGCAGATGGCCGTCATGGAGGCATTAACCAACAATAAGAAGCCGGCGTGTTGGAAAAACTCGCCGCGGAACGGTCCGAAGAAGTTGACGAAGAATGCCATCCACAGTGACTGGGCGATAACCAGACAAGCGAGAAACGCCACCTTCGAGGCGAGATAGGCCGACGGCCGCAGCCCGCCGAATTTTTCTTTTTCGTAGATTGGGCGTTCGCCGGCGATTTCGCGGGCTGAATTATTAGATCCCATCAGTGCCAGCAGCACCACTTGGAACATGATGATGCCCGAGACGGCGGAGCCGACTTTGGCTTGATCGGCGCGCACGCTTTGCTGCTCTTGGACTTCTGCGGCGATGTCGGATTGGTGGCTGTCGGAGAAGCGGCGGATATTCAACGATGCCTTGTCACTGAAAAGGGTGACAAGAATCGGGAAGCAGATCAGGATCGCCAGTTGCAGGAAAACCTGGCCACGATCGCGGAAGAATATTCGCCAGCGGCGGGATAACAGGGTGACGAATTGGCTGAAAAATCCGGGCACCGGCAGTGCCACTGGGGCCGGGCGGGTGATGGGGGGGCGCGAGGTATCGGCTGAGTCGGCGCTAGGGGCGTCCCCGTCATCTGTCTCGGTGCTCTTGCTGTGGGGTTCCGAGGCGCTGTGGGGCAGGTGCAGGCTGCCGCTGGCGATGAGGACCTGGCGGTTGCGCTCCAACATGTGGAAATATGACTCGCCGTGTTTTTGCCAGGAACTTTGCCAGCGTTCTGCAGTTTGGGTTGCCAGTCGTGGATAGACCTCCTCGCTGTCCTTCACCGAAAAATAGTGAGTCAGCTTCTCCGGCGGACCGTGAAAGGCCAGACATCCTTCGTGCAACACCAGTATTGAATCATATAACTCCAAATGCGCCAATGAGTGGGTCACCGACAACACAATCCGCCCGTCCTTGCGTGATAAATCGTGAAGCAGGCGGACAATTTCCCGCTCGGAGCGCGGGTCCAACCCAGAGGTCACCTCGTCACACAGCAGGATCTTCGGGTCGGACACCAACTCCATCGCCAATCCCAACCGCCGCTTCTGGCCGCCCGAAAGCACCTTGACCGCCCGGTCACTGATACCCACAAAGCCGGCCTCTTCCAACACCCGGTCGATGCG
>JBAXCM010000303.1:0-5901 GCA_037141475.1 Verrucomicrobiota bacterium
GTGTGGGCCGAGCCAAGAGGCGATGCCGCGTGATTGTCCGTGCGCCAACTCGCGGTTGATTGCGTCCGAAGCGACGACCGGATCGTCCACCAACATCCCGAGCGCGATAATGAGCGAGGCAATCGATATTTGGTGCAGCGGCACGCCGAGAAGTGCCATGCCACCGAAGGTCATTGCTACGGTGAGCGGAATGGCGGTTGCGACGACGAATGCGGCACGCCAATCCATCAGGAAGAGTGCCACGAGCACCACGACCACCACGGCTTCGATGAAGCAGCGCATGAAGTGATGGATGCGATGCGCCACCGCCTCGGGTTGATCGGAGATGGTTAGAACTTCCATGCCTTCGGGCAAACGTGATTTGACCTGATCAAGCACGTCGTTCACTGAATCGTTGAATTGGCTGATGATATTGCCCTCCTTCATTTCAACAGAGAGGAGCACTGAGCGGAATTCTTCTAACCTGCCGCCTTGATCCGCTGGGCGGAGGACATTCACGCTGTAGGGAATCGGATTTTGGTAGCCGCGCCGCGCCTCGAATAAATCGCGCAGATATAGGGGCGATCCGTTGTCGGTCGTGTTGACGATGGTACCCAACATGGCATCCTCATTTTCAAATTCGCCGGAGAGTTGCACGGGAAAGTTTTGGCCCTCCGCGCGGAACGTGCCACCGGGGATGATGGCATTGCGGGATGAAATCGCTTTGAGTACTTGGTCGGCGCCAAAATGGAAGTCGTTGAGGACGGGAATGGAGAAGAGCAAATCGACTTCCTCGCTCACGTTGCCAATCTTGCGAACGCGTCCGACACTCGCGACCTGCTTGAGTTGATCTTCAAGCATCTCGGCTGTTTTCTCCAACTCACGGTAGCTATAGAGCGGCATCGTTCCCTCGCGAAGGTGTGGGAGCGGGTCTTCCTCGCCGACCAACAACACCGGCAAGCTGAGGTCGGGATAGCGTTCCGCTTCTGTTCCGACCAATTCTCGGGATAATCGCCTGATAAACTGCTGAAGCTGCTGCACGCTGGCGGCCGTTTGGAAATCGGCAAGGATGAACGACGTTCCTTGATAGGTCTTGATGTCCTCGCCGAGTTGTTCGCTTGCTAGAGCAAATTCAAATTTTTGTCGGATCGTCTCGCGGTGGCTTTCGGCAATGGCGGGTGGATAGAACGCGAACACCGCCGCACGCCCCTGTGAACTTTTCTCACCCCGCAACACTTGCAGATGCGAACGAATCAAGTTTGCCCGTGCAATCGTTGCCGCATCACCGGTCGGCGGACTGGTTAGTGCGAACAGCAACGTGGTGGTATTGCCAAAATCGGTGTCGAGACTCGGCGCGCCACAACCCTCCGGTAGCACTGCCTCGCTAATTTTGGCACGTAGTTTGTCCCATTCCTGCTCGACGCGCGCTTTGCTATCCGGGCGTTGCTTGACGGTGATGACGGAAACACCAAAGCGCGATTGCGATGAGATTTCCTCGATAGAGCCCAACTCGCCAATTTTCTCCTCCAGCTTTTTGGTGACGAGTTGTTCGAGTTTCAATGCGCTCGCACCGGGAAACTGTGTCACAAGCAGCGCGCTGCGCGACGGAATGGTCGGATCTTCCTGCTGGGGCAGCGCGTGATAGGAAATCCAGCCCCATGCCAGCACGGCCACCAACGCCAGCCAGCCGACTGCGCGATGCTCGACGAAGTACTGCGCAAGGCCGCCGCGCAGAGTGGGCATTTCGGAAGGAGAAGGGTGGGACATGGCCGAAGATTAGCGAAGGTCATCTTGCCGTGCATCCACCGCCATGCCCTCGCATAGGGTGCTGGCGCCCGCCGTCACGACTTTTTCGCCGGGCTCGAGTCCTTCCGTCACAAGAATCGAACTGCGCACAAGATCATCCGTCTTGACCGGTCGCTCGTGGGCATTGCCGTCGGCATCCACGACGAAAACGGCCAGTTGATCCGTCGCGCTTGATTTGCTGGCGCTCACCAATGCTGACAATGGGATGAGGACGGAGCCTTGGGGGGATATATCTTTGTTGGCAGTGGCAACTGAGGCCGTCATGCCCGATTTGAGTTCTCCAGTTGGATTTTTAAGTTTGATGACAACCCGGAACAACCGAGCGCCTTCTTTCGCGGTAACGCCAACTTCCGAAACCTGTCCGGTAAATGTCTTGGCTTCCAAGGAAGAAACTCTCACAGGAAGTTCGTTGCCGACGTGAATGCGGCCAATGACCCGGTCCGGGATACCCAGTTCGACGGACATCTGCCGCATGTCAGCAATCTTCAGCACGGTCTTGCCGGCTAGAATCGTCTCGCCTTTGCTTGCCAGCCGTGCCGAGATGGTTCCGTCATAGGGCGCGAGCAGCACGCAATCCTTCACCGCCTGTTCGGCCTGCGCCAGCGCGGCTTCCGACGCCAATTTTGCCGCTGCGGTTGTTTCAAGATCCCGCTGAGACATCGCACCTGTTGCACGCAATTTTTCGGTCCGCGCGTATTGCTGCGCGTCTGCCTCGTACTTGGCGCGGGTGGACTTAACGGAACTGATAAAGTCATCTTCTTGCAACCGGGCGAGCACCTCGCCCTTGGCCACCCGCGTGCCTTCTTGCCAATCCTGTGGTTCGTTGGCGCGGCCAATGCAATCCAAGGTGCCGCCAGCCTTGAAGCTTAGGACGGTTTCCACATCAGCACGCAACATGCCGAGGTATTCCGGACTCGCCCGTGCCTTGGTCGCGTCTGGAGACTGGGCTGTCGTAACGCGCACAACGAGCTTCTGCCGCGCAACCGGCTTTTTGCCATCACACCCTGCTAGCAGCGCGCCGCTCGCCATGAGTGCATAGGTGACGAATTGATTGTGTAACTTCATTTGGAGTGAAATATATAGGTTGCATATCTACAACTGACTGCCCTGCCCAATGGCGGCCTTGATTTCTCCGATGCGCTCGCGGGTATAGTCGTAACCGAGGCTAACAAGCTGGTCGATCGCATCAAACTGTAGCATCTTGAATCGGCTCACAGGCAATTGAAGACTGTAATCAGCTTCTTGGCAGACGGCCATGGAACGGGCATTACTGGTGACCATGATCGAGCTGTCGAGGATGTCCAAAATGTTAGGAATATCGGGCCGCTCGGCATGCAAGCCGAGCCGACTCCCCAATTGCCGCCAGATTGAGGGCATTTCGCGACAGGTGGTGGTCAGCCGGCCCACGGGACTGACGTTGACGACGATCACACGGTCACAGTTGAACTGAGCCATGACGTCGCCGGGCAGATTGTTAAGCAATCCGCCGTCCACAAGCAATTGGCCGTCGCGCAGCATGGGTGCCACCGCGCCGGGCAGGCTGGCGCTGGCACGCACGGCCCAGCCCAACGGCCCGTTGCGATGCACCACCATTTCAAATGTGGTTAGGTTGCTGGAGATGCAAAAGTAGTCCAACCAAAGGTCTTCGATAGCGGTATTGCCGGTGGCCACCCGCGCACATTCATCAAACTTGCGATGGCCGAAAAGCGAAACGATAGGCACCGTATAACTGTGAAAAGGCCGGATCTTCCTCCACATTTCGTTGTTCAATTCGATCATCGCCGGGCGGTCGAGGCCCATGGCATGCATCGCGCCAATGATCGCTCCCATGCTCGTCCCGCCGACCACATCGACCGGCACGCCCGCCTCGGTCAGGGCCGCAAGCACGCCGATGTGGGCCAAGCCGCGAGCACCGCCGCCGCCGAGTGCCAGACCGATGGCCCGACCGCTGACCTTGCGCGCCAACCGGCTGATATCGCTCTGGCGGTTCATCCGGACGTGGCAATGGAGGTCAACCGAGCGGCAGGCAAGGAAGCGGTCGGTGCCGCTCGGCAGTGAATCGCCATCGGCTTGGAGAAGAACCAAGCAACGGCGGGATGTCTTTGGCCCCGCCCCTGGCGTCAGCAAATCCACTTCGAGCGGCCCGGGTGTCGGGTCTTGTGTACACCAAGCCAGCACAAGAACCACGTCGGCTTGACGAATGCAGAAACGCGTCCATGGCGTGGCCTCCGGATCGGTTTGAAACAGCACAAACTCGTGGGTCGATTCCTGCTGGCTCAGCCAAGCGGCCAACCGTGCCCAGCGCGCATCGGTCGCAGGCCAATCAGCCCGCCCTGACAGCCCGGCCAGGCCCTCGATCTGCCCGGGTCGCACATGGATGCAGGGTCCGATTTCAGTCAGCGCGTTGGCCAAGCGACCGGTGACCTCGGCCAATGGCAAGTCCGCTTGGGAGCAAACGACGGCGATGGTGCGGCAGCGGAGGGTTTTGGCGGGTGTCTGCTCCTTGCGCCGCAGCCAACGGATAACGTTGCTGGCGATGACCATGAGAACCTGCGGATAGCGATGAGCGATGCCAACAAACGCTTCGCGCGACAAACAGGCGACGTGACTGTCGCGAAGGGCCGTCACATCCGCCGATCGCGGCTCGCCGGTGATGAGCGCCATCTCACCGACGCTGTCGCCGCTGCTTAGCTCGTTGAGGACTTTGGACAGCCCGGTTGGGGATCGGCCCACCACTTGGAGTCGGCCCGTGACCAGAATGTAAAGGCTGTCACCCGGATCGCCCTGGCGGAAAAGCACATCATCCCGGCGAAGATGGACCGGTTGCATCTTGTCGGCAATTTCTCTGATATCATCGGTTTGCAGCGCGGGAAACATCGTGGCGAGCACCACCAGCAGCCTAGCATGCAGGGCGTCCCCAAGATCGGCATCATCGGCGATGGATTCGGATATCATGGCTTAGTCAGGTTTCATCGTCGTTTCCGCAACGGGCAGCAGTCCATAACGCAGCAGTGCCACATCCAGCACACGGTTGATCAGTTGGGCATAATTCAAACCTGCGGTGCGTGCGGCCAGGGGAAAGCAGGAATGTTCGGCCGGATCGGGCAAAATGCCAGGGAGTGGGTTGATTTCCAAGACATGCGCCCGTCCCGCCGCATCCAGGCGCAGATCGATGCGTGCCCAGTCTCGGCAGCGCAAGGCGTGATAGGCGCGACGGCAAAGGGTCTCGATTTCCGTCTGCAGGACCGGGTCCAATTTAGCGGGACATTGAAAGACCTCAACTGGCTGCGACGGAACGTCCCACAGCCATTTGGCCTCATAGGAGTATATGTGTTTGCAGTCTTTGGGCAGGTGGTCGAACAGAATCTCGACGATGGGCAGGACCTCCACGGCGGCACCGTTGCCTAACAAAGCCACCGTGAACTCGCGTCCGGGCAGGAAGGCTTCCACCAACGCCGGCTGGCCGTAGCTGTCAGTCACTTCGCACACCTGACGCAGCAAGTCCGCCTCGCTGCCAACCACCGAGCGTTCAAAAATCCCCTTGCTAGAGCCTTCATGGATGGGCTTGACGATTAGCGGAAACGGCGGGTTTTTCGCCAACAGCGTCGGCAGTTCCGACGGCGTGCGCACGAGCCAAGAGTCGGCAGTGGGAACGAGGTGAGCGGCAAGGATTTCCTTGGTGCGGGCTTTGTCGAGGGTAGTAGCCAAAGTTAATACATCGGAAGCGGTATAGCGCAGCCCTAACATTTCCAGCAGAGCGGGCACTTGCGCCTCGCGGCTGGGGGCACCCATGCCCTCAACCATGTTGAAACAAATGTCCGGCTGCTCTGAAATTAACCGGCTCACAAGTCCGGGCAGTTCGGCCAGGCCGCAGTCGAGGGCAACCACTTCGTAGCGCTGACCCAGTGCCTGGGCAACCGCCTGGATCGTCTGCGGGGTGTCCCACTCCGCGTAGGTGTCGGGGGCTTGTGGCCCGGAGCCGTCGCAAGTCGGCTTTTGGTTATACAAAAGGACGATTTTCATGCGCTGGTGGCAGGGGGATGGATTCGTTGCTGCGCTTGGCCCGAGTTTCTTATCATGAGGCTGCAGCCCTTGATTTTGCAGGGATCCGTATCA
>JBAXCM010000304.1:0-5895 GCA_037141475.1 Verrucomicrobiota bacterium
GTTGTTGGCATTACTAGGCAGCGTGGTGACGCTGGTAGCTATTGCCATCTGGGCGCAACGGACCCTCGATCAATCTGATGTGGCCGCGCAAGCCACCCAGACGCTTTGGCTGAAGTTGATGTGGGCGGCGGCGGCCGGTTGCCTGATCGGCTGGATCGCAGTCAATGCTATCTATTTGCACCGCATCTGGCTCACCTTGCAGTATGCACGGCCACGAACCACTCCGGGCAATGCAGTCGGTTTGCTGCTCGTGCCCTTCTTTAATTTGTATTGGACCTTCGTGGCATTCTATGGCTTGGCACAGGATTGGAACCGCATCACCGCCCGCTACCCAGATCTGAACCGCGCGCCCAAGCTCAACGAAGGATTGTTCCTAGCCTACTGTTGTTGCTCGATCTTGCTGCCCCCGGTGGCCATGATCCTATGGTTCCCGGTCATGCTTCAAATCTGCCAGGCAATCAGTTTCATGGCCCTGCCCCCACGCCATCGCGCCTCCTTGTCCCGCTCAAAGTGATCCCATCGGGCGATTCGGTTTGCGTTGGATTTTTTTAAGTCATGACGGATTAGGGTTGCGGGAATGGCGTGGCTTGCTACTTCGTGCGCATCGACCAAGCACTTTTCATCACCGGTCTCGGCGCTCTCTCCGCCCTCGGCGAATCCGTGGCGCAACACCATCGCGCCGTCGCCGAACGATATGTGCCATTTCTTCCGCTGGGCAAATTGCTCGGTCCTGACAGCCCGCATGCTGCGCGGCCCGCAGCATGGATTGCCGCACGAGGCTTGCTGAACCATCGCAAATGGAGCCCGGTGACCATGGCTGCCTTGCATGTGGCTAGGCAGGCCATCAGTGATGCAGGTTGGGGTCCGGCGGAGTTAAAGGATGCCGCGCTGGTCGTAGGCACAAGCCGCGGCAATGCAGCCGGTTGGTTAGGCCCGTGGCCCGGCCGGCGGCCGTTCCGGCTGATGGCGGCAAGCAATACCATTCATAGCGAACCTGCCGCTGCCATCAGTATCGAATTCAACATGTGCGGGCCTAACCAAGTCCTTGCCAGTGGTTGTTCCGCCGGCTTGGACGCCTTGGGTATAGCGCTACTGATGGTGCGTGGCGGCATGGCTCCGCGGGCACTGGCGGTGGCCGTGGACTTGCCGCTGGTTCCTTTGCTCTTGGATAACTATGCCATGTCCGGACTGCTAGCTGAGGACATGGATTGCAATCCATATCATCCCCTGAGCGCAGGTTTCGTGCCCGGAGAAGGGGCCGCTGCGATGACGCTGGAGCCCTCGAACGCAGGGACTCACCCGCAATTGTTGCATTATGCCTGCAATGCTGACGCTTGTGACCCGGTGGGAATTCCCGCCGATGGCGGGCGCACGCCGGAGCTGTTGCGTCAAGCCCAGATCCTGACCCAAGTGCCCGCTGCTCTGTGCCCGCATGCTACGGGCACAGCGGTGCAAGCCACCGCTGATCCAGCGGCATTTAACCGGGCGTTCCCCGATATGCGTCCGACGTTGCATGTGCTCAAGCCCTTCGTTGGCCACACCATTGGAGCCAGCGGATTACTGGAAAGCGTGATTCTTGCATGTTTCCTGCGTGACGGCAAATTGCCGTGCAACCGCTCCGGGTTGCACGCGCCACACGGCTATGTGTTGCCCGACACAATCCTTGATGCCACCGGACCCGTTTATAAACTCGCTCACGGCATGGGCGGCCACAACGCCTTGATCGCAATCCAACCCTCATGAATCCTTCCATTTCATTAGAAGTCTCCATCGATGATCAACGCCTGGATGTGTTCGAGGCGAATCGTCACCTGCGCAGCTATCCGGTTTCCACCGGCACCAAGGGCGTGGGCTTTACCCTGGGTTCGTTGCGCACGCCACTGGGACGATTCAAGGTGCTGGAGAAGCTCGGCGAGGGTGCCGCATTGGGCACGGTGTTTCGCTCAAGAGTGGCTTGCGACATCTGGCAGCCGGGCGATAGGGTAACTGATGATTTGGTGCTCACCCGCATCCTGCGCTTGGATGGTATGGACCCGGATAATGCCAATACTCTCGAGCGCTGCATCTATATCCATGGCACCAATCGCGAGGATCTCATCGGGCGTCCGGCAAGCCATGGTTGCATCCGATTGCTCAATAAGGATATGCTTGAGTTGTTTGATTTGGTGCCTCCAGGTGCCGAGGTTTTTATTCATCCACCGCACCAGCACCGGGGCAAACTCATCTTCCTGGATTGCGATTCAACCCTCTCCGCAATTGAGGGAATCGATGAGTTAGCGCGAGTTCGAGGTCCCGAGATCTATGCCGAAGTTGTCGCCCTCACACATGCCGCTATGAATGGCGAAGTGCCCCTCGATGAGGTGTTTGCCCGCCGTATGGCTATCATCCGTCCAGACCGGGCTGCGTGTGAACAAGTGGCTGCGCACTATCTGACCACACTCACGCCAGGGGCTCCCGAGTTGATCCAACAACTCAAAACACATGACTGGCTGCCTGTCATTCTCTCCGGCGGCTTCGCCCCACTCATCGCTCCTTTGGCCCGGCACCTTGGCATCGATCATGTGGAAGCTGTGCCACTCGAATTGGATGCGTCTGGCAACTATGCCGGCTATGGACAGAACTATCCGACCACCCGCAATGGCGGCAAAAACCACATCATCCGCGAGTGGCGCCAAGCCATCTTGCCCCAGCGCGTGGCCATGATGGGTGATGGCATGTCCGATTTGGAAACCCTGCCAGACGTCGATGTGTTCATCGGCTTCGGCGGTGTCATCACTCGCCCCAGCGTCAAACAGGGCTCTCAACATTGGATCAATAACATGACTGATTCACAAACTCTGCTTGCCATACTCAATGGCAATTCAAATGTTATCTCGTGAATCCATCCTGTTATCACTTGCTTTGAAAAAGTGTAACTTTTCTCTTGTAGATGTTCATTACCATGATATGTTCCGCGCGACATGAGTGCAACTCCAAAGAAAACAACTACCAAGGGCATCCGATATACCGACGCCCAGAAACAAGAAGTCATCACTTTCGCTAACAAGTGGAATGCTGACAAAGGCCGCGGTGGACAAGCCGAAGCCGCAAGAAGATTTGGCATCTCGGTGCTAACGGTCGCCGGTTGGATCAAGGCCGGTTCGGAACCCAAGGCCGCCAAGGCCGCTGCTCCTGCACCCGCCAAGGCACCCAAGGTTGTGAAAATTGTGAAGGTTACCAAAGCATCCAAAGCAGCCAAGGCAACTGCCACGCCTGCGGTCAAGCAAGACGCTCCCCAAGGAAAACGCTATACAGATGCACAGAAACAGGAAGTCGTTTCTTATGTGCTGGAAGTTAACACTGCCAAAGGCCGCGGTGGCTTGAGTGCCGCCGTCGCCAAGTATAAGGTTTCTCCGCTGACCATCAGTGGCTGGATCAAAAAAGCTGGCATGGTAACCAAGGCTCCTAAAGCCGCCAAGGCACCGAAAACACCGAAGGCAGTAAAGCCCGCAGCGCCAGCGAAAGTGGCCAAGGTGAAGGCACCTGCCACCGGCGGTCTGAGCGCCAAGGCGGCTGTCGCCATCGGCAATCAGGTTGCCAAGTTGGAGAAGCAACTCGCCAAGTTGAAGCTGACCCTCGGCAAGCTCTAATCCTACCAAGAAATCCAAACCAATTCGATTTATACAGACCGTCTCCCGTTCGATCGGGAGACGGTTTTTTTAATGCTCTCGGCTGGGTGGCCCATGGGTATCTCGGCCACGAATTTTCGCAGCGCGGTGAATGATCATACTTGTTAGCCTTCACCCCACGCCACTGCGACTGTTGCCGGTTTTTGGTCAACTGACAAAAAACCGTATTTTTTCTATTGCATTGGTTGGGGAAGATACTCTAGGTCAAGCGCGTCCCATCTATAGGGTCGTTTGTGTTATTAACCGAGTTGATTGATCCCGCCATGTCTGAAACCATCTCCTATCCTCAAGTCTGCCAGATGCTGTTGGCCGCCGTCGAAAAAATCCGCGCCAACCACGAACAACTCTCCCGTCTCGACGCCGCCGTGGGCGATGGCGACCACGGCAGCACCATCCTGCGCTGCATGGAAGCTGTCTCCAAGGCCATTGCCGACACCCCCGGTAACGAGCTCAAAGCGCTACTCGCCAAAATCTCCTGGGATGTGATGGACTGCGATGGTGGATCCACCGGCCCCCTGCTCGGCTCGTGGTTCATGGGCATGAGCGCTGCCGCCGGAGAATCCACCGAGCTCGACTGCGCAGCGCTGGTGGAGATGATGAACAGCGGTATTCTCAAACTCGCCAAACAGAGCCGCGCGGTGGTCGGTGACAAAACCATGATGGACGCGTTCCTGCCTGCGCTTGATGCGCTATTAGCCGCAGCCCCCACTGGCGACATCCGGCTGGCTCTCCGGCAAGCCGCCGCCGCCGCCGCCGAAGGGGCCGAGGCCACCAAGCAATTTCGAGCCAAATTCGGCCGTGCCCGCAACCTCGGCGAGCGCGTCATCGGCCACGTTGATCCCGGCGCAGTGTCCGTTTCCCTCATTTTCAAGGGTTTTAGCGAGGCGCTTTGAACCACTCACCTAAACTAACACACGAACACCATGGCTGAACTAGACAACACCAAGGATGCCAACGATTATGGCATCGGCATCCCCGTCAAACAATATCCGTTTTTCCTCAAAGGCCTGGAACATGCCGACTGGGGCATCAAGGATCGTTTGAGCCGCATCTTCAACCCGACGTCCGGCAACACCGTGATGCTCGCCTTCGACCATGGCTATATCATGGGCCCGACGTCCGGACTGGAACGCATGGATCTGACGATCACTCCGCTCATCGAGTACGCCGATTGCATCATGTGCACTCGCGGCGCACTGCGCTCGATCGTGCCGCCCACATCCAACAAGCCGGTCTCGCTCCGGTATTCCGCAGGCACCACCGTGCTCACAGATCTTAACGACGAGTGCTTGCTCGATATCGAAGACGCCATCCGCGTTAATGCTTCGGCGCTAGCCATCATGGTTGCCATTGGCAGCAAATACGAGGCCGTCACTATCAAGAACTTGATCCGCACCGCCGATATGGGGGCAAAATACAGCATCCCCACTCTCGGCGTGACCGCTGTTGGCAAGGAGCTCGTCCGCGATTCCCGCTACCTCGGGCTGGCCAGCCGCATCTGCGCGGAAAACGGCGCCACCTTCGTGAAAACCTACTATTGCGAAACTGGCTTTGAGCAAGTGGTTGCCGCCTGCCCGGTACCCATCGTCATCGCCGGCGGTAAAAAACTCCCCGAGGACGAAGCCCTCGAGTTTGCCTATCAGGCGATCCAACAGGGGGCCGCAGGGGTCGATATGGGCCGCAACGTGTTCCAGTCCGAACACCCAATCGCCATGATCCAGGCCGTGCGCGCCGTCGTCCACGACAAGTCCACTCCCAAAGACGCCTTCGACCTCTACAACACGCTCAAACACCAACATTAGGCCGCAAGTGGCACGCATCGGCCAAAATGCAAATTATTTTATTGCGTTGGGCAGCTGACTGAATAATCTGGCCCCGAAAGGTAGCCGTGTGGTTGGGCTATCTGAGGGGCAGGGTGTGAGCGCCGACCCCGTCACAGATGACCACAAACCAACAAATCAAAATGAATATGACCCGTCGCAACCACCTGCAACTGCTAGCTGCCGCCGCAGGCACAGCCGCTCTGGGCAGTGCCCTGAGCTTAGCCAAAGATATCCCCACCACCATGAATCCCAAGAAAGTCACCCTCCCGAAATACAAGAACGCCGACTTCTACGTGGACGGCAAGTTTCAACCGGAAGTCGCCAAAAAGGCCTACCTCGATATGATGGCAGCCCACGGCTATGACATGCATCTCGAAAACGAGAAGAAATGGGCATCTCCATTC
>JBAXCM010000305.1:0-5876 GCA_037141475.1 Verrucomicrobiota bacterium
TGGGATGGCAGGAAATGCTCGGCGACTTGTTCTCCATCAATAAATTGAGAATTCTCTGAATGCGCGGTGGGCGTTAATGCCTCCCACAGCGCCGCCTTGATTCAAAAACAACGGCAACGCTTGCTCGATTTGCGGGATGATTTGGTCGATGCACTCTCCGGCATGACCCGCGACACGATCCGCAATGCTCCCGAGGGCAGTGAAGCGTCCGGCAGCGGCATGCATCAAGGGGATGCCGGCAGCGATGCCTACGACCGCGATTTCGCGCTGTCGGTGCTGGCCAAGGAGCAGGACGCGCTTTACGAGATCGACCAAGCCCTGCGGCGCATTCAAAAAGGCATCTACGGAGTGTGCGAAATGTCTAACCGAAAGATTCCACAGGCCCGTCTTGAGGCGATTCCGTTTGCCCGGCTCACCGTCGAATGCCAGTCGCAATGGGAGAAGGAATACGGCAACCGGCGCTTCCGGCCATCCAATGAAGTGGGCTTCAGCGGAGGCAATTTGGTTGAAGATGAAGATTCTGAAACTGTTTTGCTTGACGAGGATGAGGATTGAAGTAGTTTCGCCCTCCCAAGATTTCCACCCATGGCACGCGACATCATTATTCTAGAATGCACTGAGGCTAAAGCCGCAGGCACCCCAACTTCCCGTTACGTCACCACCCGTAACAAAAAGAGCCTGCGCACGCCGGGTCGTCTTGAAAAGGTGAAGTTCAACCATTTCCTCAAAAAACGCACCCTTCACCGCGAACTTCGCTAACCTCTGCCATGCCCGAGCCTAAAACCGTAGAACGTCGTATCGCCTTCCGTAAGGCGAACCGCAAAATGCCGAGCCGTCGGCATGATATCCCGGCCGAACAGGTCGTCCACACCAATCCGGAACTGCTCTGCAAGTTCACCAGCGAAATCGGTAAGATCCTGCCGCGCCGTGTGACCGGGGTATCCGCCAAGCTGCATCGCCGGATCACCCGTGCGATCAAGCAAAGCCGCGCAATCGGCCTGCTGCCGTAAGCGGCGGCGGAGTTACCTCCTTCCATTGGGAGCCAGTCCGCATTTCCGGACCGGCTCTTTTTGCTTTGCCAAATCATGCAGGAACTCAAGGACACCCAGAACGAATGCGATGACCGCTGCCTGCCCATCGACCGCGTGGGCGTCAAGGGTCTGCGCTTTCCAGTGGAGGTGCGCGACAAGGGGGGCAGTGTCCAGCGCACGGTCGCGACCATCTCACTGGCCGTGGATTTGCCAGCTCATTTCAAGGGCACCCACATGAGCCGTTTCGTCGAGGCGCTCCACTCGCATGGCGGTTGCCTCGACGTACACTCGATTCTGTCGTTGCCGCGGGACTTGCTCAAACGCTTGGACGCCCGCAAGGCGCATTTTGAGATTCAGTTTCCATTTTTCCTGTCGAAACCCGCACCGGTTTCCGGGATTCACGGGTTAATGGATTATGAGGTGAGGTTTGAAGTGGAGGCTGCCAGCGAGGGATCCACGGATTTTGTTGTCACGGTGATGGTGCCGGTCACCACGCTGTGTCCATGTTCCAAGGCCATCAGTGAGCGCGGTGCCCACAACCAGCGCGGCTTGGTGACCTACGCGGTGCGCTCCAGCAAGCCGATTTGGATTGAAGATCTCATTGCGTTGGTTGAGCGCTCGGCGAGTTGTGAGTTGTACAGTATTCTCAAGCGCACCGATGAAAAGGCCGTCACCGAGCGGGCTTATGACAACCCGGTTTTTGTCGAGGATCTGGTGCGCAACGTCGCTTCACGCTCCAACGCTCACGCCAACATCACTTGGTACCGCGTCGAGGCCGAAAACCACGAGTCCATCCACAATCACAACGCCTACGCAGTCATCGAAAAACCGCGCTAGCTTCCTTGAAAGAAAAGCCCATGTTTAAGTGACTGCCCACACCATACACGCCCAGGGTTCCGGGCTTGCGTGTTGGCCTGAGGCGCAGCCTCTCCGCCATGACCCATGGACTCTTGTGGCTACGAGGGACTTCTTCAGGGGACCCGCGGAAATTTGGAAAAATCCGGCGGCCGTTTCTCTAAAAATGCCTGTTTCCCTTCACGGCCCTCCTCACTCATGTAGTAGAGCAGGGTGGCGTTGCCGGCCAAATCTAACAATCCCATCTGGCCGTCACAATCGGCGTTGAGCGCGGCCTTGAGGCAGCGCAGGGCCAACGGCGAGTGGGCGAGCATTTCGCGGCACCAGCCGAGGGTTTCAGATTCGAGATCGGCGAGCGGCACCACGGTGTTGACCAAGCCCATCTCTAACGCTTGCTGGGCATCGTATTGGCGGCACAAATACCAGATTTCACGGGCCTTCTTCTGGCCCACAATTCGCGCCAAATAACTCGATCCCAGACCTCCGTCAAACGAGCCAACCTTCGGCCCGGTCTGACCAAAACGCGCGTTATCCGCCGCAATAGTTAGATCGCAAACAATGTGCAAAACATGCCCGCCGCCGATGGCATAACCAGCGACCATCGCCACCACCGGCTTGGGCATGGAGCGGATTTTTTTTTGCAAATCGAGCACGTTGAGGCGGGGGATGCCATCTTCGCCGATGTATCCTGCGTGGCCGCGGACTTTTTGATCGCCGCCGGCGCAGAACGCCAGATCCCCGGCACCGGTCAGGATGATGACGCCCACGGCCGGGTCCTCATGGGCCAGCTCGAAGGCCTGGAGCATCTCGGTGACGGTTTTGGGCCGGAAGGCGTTGCGCACTTCCGGGCGGTTGATGGTGATTTTGGCGATGCGCCCTTGTTCCGTGGTTTCGTAACGGATGTCTTCAAATTCGCGAATGGATGTCCACATGGGCAGCGAGTGTGGACGGTTTTGCTGGCGACTGCAACCCTGATGCACCAATTTGCCACGTCTGCCAGCCTCATCCCAAGGTTTTGCCCTTTCCAGACAGCCGCATAGGTGCTAACATCGTTGTCTCATGAGCCTGAGCCAACTCGACCAACTGAAGCAGTTTACCACCGTAGTCGCCGATACCGGCGACTTTGAGTCGATGCAAATTTATCATCCGCGGGATGCCACCACCAACCCATCACTCATTTTGCAGGCGGCCAGTCAGCCGCAATACCGACCGCTGGTCGAGCTGGCCATCGCCGAGCTGAAACCATCGGGGTTGGCGGGTGCTGCCCTCACTGCGGCCATTATCGATCGCATTCTAGTCCTCTTCGGGCTGGAAATCCTCAAAATTGTCCCCGGCCGGGTATCGACCGAAGTGGATGCGCGGCTGTCGTTCGACACGGCGGGCACGCTCGTCAAGGCGCGCGAATTGATTGCTGCCTATGAA
This sequence comes from Verrucomicrobiota bacterium, assembly GCA_037141475.1. Lineage (GTDB taxonomy): Bacteria > Verrucomicrobiota > Verrucomicrobiia > Verrucomicrobiales > Akkermansiaceae > Luteolibacter. Next base: position 3,309 of record JBAXCM010000305.1, read on the forward strand.
GCGGCGGGGCACTCGCGGGAGCGGATTCTCATCAAGATAGCGGCGACATGGGAGGGGATCAAGGCGGCAGAGGTTTTGGAAAAGGAGGGAATTCACTGCAATTTGACGTTGCTGTTTTCATTTGCTCAGGCGGTCGCCTGCGCCGAGGCCGGGGTGCAACTTATATCGCCGTTTGTCGGGCGCATCCTCGATTGGCACAAGGCCGCCACCGGCAAGGACTACCCTGGGGATCAGGACCCGGGCGTCCAATCCGTCCGCGCCATCTACAATTACTATAAGAAATTTGGCTACCGCACCGAGGTGATGGGTGCCTCGTTCCGCAACAAGGGCGAAATCCTCGCGCTGGCCGGCTGCGATTTGCTGACGATCAGCCCCGGGCTGTTAGCTGAACTCCAGGCCTGCGACGAACCGCTCGTCGCGCAGCTCACGCTGGTCGAGGCGGCGCTGAGCGATTGCCCGCGGCTGCACTTGGATGAAAAGGCGTTTCGCTATGCCCTCAACGAGGACGCTATGGCTACCGAAAAGACCGCCCAAGGGATTCGCTCGTTCGCCGCCGACATCGTCAAGCTCGAAGCGCTCGTCGGCTCCATGCTCCTTTCTAGCACCCCATGAAAAAATCCTGGTTCATTGGACTGCTGTTAGTACTGGTGGCGGGCGCGGCGGGCTTTATGCTGCGCGACGCTTGGGACCGGACGGTGACCATCCAAATCAGCCAGGGAGAGATCGACACCGCGCTGGCGCGCAAATTTCCCAGGGAAAAAACCTATCTGAAAATCGTGCGCGTGACCTATCTCAATCCGCGGGCGGTGCTGCTGCCGGACCAAGACAAGGTGCGCGTGAGTCTGGATGTGAAGGTGGCGGTGGGCGTCCCGGGCCTCCTCGAAAAATCCTACACCGGCAGCACCGCGCTCATCACCAGGATCGGCTACCACCCGGCTGACTATCAGTTTTTTCTGGAACAACCCGAGTTGCAATCCCTCGAGGCACCCCAATTGCCCGAGAACTATCGCGCGGCCTTGCAGGAAGGGCTCAATCACCTCGCCGGTGAGCTCGGCGATGCCGTCCCCGTCTACAAGCTGACCAAAAATGACACCAAAACCAACCTCGCCAAGTTGCTGCTCAAGAACGTCGCCATCAGCAAGGACAAGGTGGTGGTGACCCTCGGCCGCTGAGCCGCTACGGCACCAGACCTCGGGACCGTTGCGCCGCTTGCGCAGCCGTCCGCCATCTCGTCATACGCGCTTGAGATCCTCTGTCGTGGGTGCCGTCAATGAGCATGTCGTCGGGTTTTACACCAGGTTCGGCTTTCGACGGGTCTCCGCTGATAGTCTGCGTCTGTCCCTCCCCAGCGCTTCCTTGGAGACCGGCTCGGCGATCCCTAAAGACGAATGAACCTACCCGCCTAAATCCAACAAATCCCTGAGGGCGGCTTTGACTTTTGCCATTTGAGCGGGTGGCAGTTCACCCAGGCGGTGGCTAAGTTTTCGATGATCCAAACTGGCGAGACCTTGCACATTCACAGCGGAGTGCTTGGGCAGCCAACGGGGCTTGCCCAGATCCACCTCACCTCTCAAGCCCCGAATCTGCGAGGTCAATGGTGCCACCACCGTCAGTGCGCGGGCATCATCCTCACCGGGGGCGGCCAAGACCAAAACGGGACGGCTTTTTGCCACCATGCCGAGCTCGGCGAACCAAACTTCGCCAGCTTTGGGTTCAGTAGGCACCGTAGGCCTCCTGCCATTCAGTGGCTTGTTGCTCGGGTGTGAGGATCACCGGAGGACGCGTGGTCACCTCGAAGGGGAGACCTTGGCGCAGTTCGATTTGCGCAAGCAGCATGTTAAACGCATCGCCAGGCTTCATCCCGAGACGACTGAGGATTTTTTCCGCCTCGCGCAAGCGGGCGGCTGGAACCCGGGCTCGGAAAAGTGCAGTTGATTCAGCAGACATGCTCAAATGTGCTCAATACGGCTCATCTTGTCAAGGGTGGCTTGCTCGCCGGGCTGACCTATCGTCCCAGCAGTCCGGCGAAATGTGCCTGTGCTTCCATCCCGCCGTCCAGCACGATATCAACGAAGTGCTAACATAACCGCTCAAGTGTGGCGTGCGTGCGGCAAGCACCAGCGCGATACCGCTGGGCGTGGGGTCCCGCTTTTCGAGCATGCGGGAGCCGCTTCCACTGCACCATGCTCGAAAAGCGGGACTGGTTCCCCATTGGATGCCCCCGATAAAACAACAGAGAAATAGATCTGACCGATCCGTAAGTCGTTTGATCCGGCAGGGGGCACAGACCACAAAGAAGGGCGGAAGTATTTGCAATACGCCTAACAAATGTCACCATGCGAGGCTTGGCCCTATCGACGTTTTCCCCCATCCATGCCGCTCCGGACGCTCCGGGCTTGCCCTTTGGCCGATTCGGGGCATGCTCGCCGCGTTGTGAATTCCCTTCCCGTCGAACCATCCTTGGAAGCCTTCGTCGCCCTAGCCGGGCGGGGCAACGTCGTGCCCGTCTATACCCAGCTCGCGGCGGACTTCGAGACCCCGCTGTCCGCCTACCTCAAAGTGCGCGAC
>JBAXCM010000306.1:0-5861 GCA_037141475.1 Verrucomicrobiota bacterium
CGCCTAGGATTTCGTAGTAATCGCGTTTAGCAGACATGACTCAGGCTTGAGTGGCTTCGGTTGGAGGTTGATGGACGGCAGTTGGCAGTTTGGAGACAACGACGCTGGCAGGGCGCAACAGTCGGTCGCGCAGACGGAATCCGCGGCGGGTGACCCGTAGGACGCGGCCTTCCTCGCCGGCGGCGCAGGTTTCCTCGGCCACAGCGTCCTGGAGGTTTGGATCGAAGAAGCCGCTATTAGGGATTTCTTCGACTCCCTGCGAACTGAGAAACTCGTTGAGTTGGCGGCGGACCATATCCATGCCGATAAAAATCATCGACTGTGAGTCTTTGGCGGCGGCTTGCATGCCCATTTCGAAGTTGTCGATGACTGGCAAGAGTTCTTCGAGGAGGCGTTGGTTGGAGTAGCGGATGGCGTCCTCACGTTCGCGAGCGCTGCGTTTGCGGAGGTTGTCCATCTCTGCGGCAGTGCGCAGGGCCATTTCGCGCCACTTGGCGGCCTCTTGCTCGAGTTCTTCCCAGGGGTCCGGGCCCTCCGGCGTGGTGGTGCGGGTGCTGGGATGGAGGTTTAGTTCGGTGGCGTCATCAGGGGCTTGAGTGTGTGGGGCGGGATCGGCGTCGTCGTGCATGGCAGGAACCTGCCACCATCCGGGCGCTGGCGTCAACCCTTCGCCGAAAATTCTCTGAGCATCCTCCGAGGGGGGGAATAGGTCCTGCGTTTGCATGGTTCCGGGCTTGGCAAGCTTCAGTCGATATGCCAGCTTTCCCCGGCCAGCCGCGGTTGGCAAAGCGCAGGCACCCCCAACTCCTCAAGACCGATGTGCCCAAGCCATGGCAAAGTGCGGTCCGGCCCAAATCATGAATCCTCAGATCTCCCCCGCCACTACCAACCGGAATTTTCGCTGGGTGGTCCTTTTTTTCGGAGGACTGGTCGTGTGTCGCTTGCTGTTGTTGTTGTTCGCCCCGATGTGCGATCCTTCCGAGGCTCGCTACGCAGAAATGTCCCGTGTGATGGCGCAATCCGGCGATTGGGTGACTCCGCAATTTGCCCCGGGCGTGCCATTTTGGGCCAAGCCGCCGCTCTCGATGTGGGTATCGGCGGCGGGGATTGCCTGCTTTGGTCCTAACCACTTTGGCGCTCGCATTTTCATTTTTGTTGCCGCCTTGGGTGTGTTGTTGGTGGTGGCCCGTGCAGCTCGCGACGAGTTTGGATCCAGCGCGATGGGTTGGGTAGCGGCGGCGCTGCTGATGGCCAGTCCTTTGTTTTATTACTGCTCGGCAGCAGTGATGACGGATCTGGTGCTAGTGTTAGGGACCACCCTGACCATGGTTGGATTTCGTTTGGCACTCGAAAAAAACTCGCGGGTCTGGGGTTACGTTTTTTTTCTGGGATTGACGATCGGTCTCCTAGCGAAGGGGCCGCTGACACTGGTGTTGGCCGGTCCACCTATCTTTGTCTATTGCCTGTTCACCTGCCAATGGCTGCGCGTCTGGCAACGCATCCCGTGGTTCTACGGGACACTTTTGATGTGCCTGCTGGCCATGCCTTGGTATATCATCGCGGAAAGGCACACGCCCGGCTTCCTAGATTACTTCATCGTCGGCGAGCATATCCGCCGCTTCACTGTGGCAGCGTGGGCCGGCGACAGGTACGGCAGCGCCCATTCCAAGCCCATCGGCACGATCTGGGTTTTCGCATTGCTGGCCACTTTTCCGTGGTGCCTCGGATTGTTAGCCATCCCGTATCGCCAGTGGCGCAACTTCTGTAACTGGGCGATGGCTGCCAACGGTCGAGGCCTCTATCTGCTGTTATGGGCGCTCTGGCCGCTGGTGTTTTTCACCCCGGCGCGCAATATCATCGCCACCTATCCGCTTCCGGCGCTGCCTGCCATTGCCCTGCTGCTAACTGAGATTTGCTGGCGTCGATCCAGTCAGCTGAAGCCGCAGCGTTGGCATCCGCTGCACCCGGCGCTCGTGGTCGTTGGGGGCGCAGTGGTGTTGTTGAGCTTGGCGTTCGCCTTCGCCATGCCGCGTTTTGCCCCGGGCACCGAGCGTGAATTGGTGCGGTGCTTTCAAGCCAACCGTGCGACCGCTGATGCCCTGCTTTACTTTCAGAAGCGCAAGTTTTCGGCGGAATTTTATACCTGCGGTCAGGCGGCCACCACCACTTCACTTGATGAATTGTTGCGGCGCATGCAAGGGCCTGGCAGAGTATTTTTGGCCATTGACGTTAGGAATTTTGAGTTGCTGCCGGTTGCCGTGCAGGCCCGGTTCAAAGGGATTGGCCGATGGGGCAAGCAATCCGCCTTGTATGTCCAGTGCGACGCCATATCCAAGCTAACCGTTGATCCACCATGACTCAGCCCGCCGATTCCCCAGCCATAGTCCCGCGCTCGACATCCCGCCCGTGGATCACCTGCGTGGTGCCAGCTTACAACGAAGCCGAAAGCATCGCGGACTTTTTGTGCGGGCTGTGTGCGCACTTGGCTGGCGTGAGTGAGCGTTTTGAGGTGCTCGTCGTGGATGATGGCAGCAGCGATTCCACCGGCCAGCATGTCATCGCTCAGCCGGGACCGATTCGCCTGCTCACACTTTCTCGCAATTTTGGCAAGGAAGCGGCCATCAGTGCGGGACTGGAGGAAGCCGATGGCGAGGTGGTGGTGATTATTGACGCGGATTTCCAGCATCCGTTTCCGGTGATAGACGAATTCATTGAGCACTGGCAACAGGGATATGACATGGTTTACGCCGTGCGCCGCGAGCGCAATACCGATTCCCAGTTGCGGCGCCAGTTGAGCCACATGTTCTATCAAATCATGAGCCGCATGTCGTCGGTGCGTATTCCTGAGGATGCCGGCGACTTCCGCCTGCTGGATCGAAAGGTTGTGCACGCGTTGCGCCGCTTGCCGGAGAGCAACCGCTTCATGAAGGGGCTGTACTCGTGGGTTGGTTTCCGCAGCATCGGTATTTCCTTCACCATCGAAGAACGCCGTAGCAGCAGTTCAAAGTTCAATTTTCTCAAACTCCTGGATCTCGCCACCACCGGTCTAACTTCGTTCAGCAACCTGCCGCTTCGCCTATGGGTGGGCGTTGGATCGCTCATTTCGCTGATGTCAATTTTTTATGCCATCTATATTCTCGTGGAAACCCTTATCTTCGGTAACCCTTTGGCCGGTTGGGCCACACTGGTGGTTGCCGTTACCTTCCTCGGTGGTGTTCAGTTGCTCTCCATCGGGATCCTCGGCGAGTACCTCGCACGCATCTTCAACGAGGTGAAACGCCGACCTAACTACCTCATCGCTGCTAAACACGGCTTCCCTAACGAATGATCTCGCAACTCGTCCGCTTCGGTTGTGTGGGTGGTGTGGCTGCTGCGGTGCATTTGGCCGTGGTGGCATTGCTGGTGATGTTGCTAGCCATGTCTCCGTTGTTAGCCAATGTGGCGGGTTTTGGCGTCGCCTTCCAAGTGACCTATTTTGGCCACCGCCAATGGACGTTTCGCGTTGCCAAGCGAAACGGCGACTATCGGCGCATGCTGCTGGTTTCCCTAGCAGCCTTTGCTCTCAACGAACTCATGTATGCCGTATTGCTCCAAACCACCTCATTGGATTACCGACTCGCGCTGGGCTTGGTATTGGTGGCGGTGGCAGGGCTCACTTTCATCGGTTCACGAGTTTGGGTATTTACACATGCCTCATGAAACGCCTCACACTCTGCGCCGATGACTTTGGCCAATCCGAGGCAATCAGCCGCGGCATCCTCCAACTTGTGGCCGCCGGGCACCTGCAGGCGGTTTCATGTCTAACGGAATCTCCTGTCTGGCCGGTCATGGCGCTGCGTCTCAAGGCACTGGGTGGCAACCATCAGACAGGTCTGCATTTCAATCTCACGCATGGCTTTGCAACCTCGGCGCAAGGGGTGGATTCAGTCGCGACACTTGCCAAGTGTCGCGCGGTTGACGAGCTGCATCCGTCTTCGCAGGCGGTCGGCACCCTGATGTTACGGGCGCTTGCCCACCAGTTGGATGGAGCCGGCATTCGGCGACGATTTATCGAACAATGGCTTGCGTTTGAGTCCTATTATGGCCAGCCCCCCGCCTTTGTCGATGGACACCAGCATGTGCATGCCTTTCCGCAGATTCGGGGCATTGTTATTGAGGAAATCCGCCAACGCAATCCGAGCGCCTGGCTGCGCGTGCCCCATGCCTCAGGCTTTCGGCCCAAGGTGCTGGTAATGCGCGCCATGACCGCCGGACTCGCCTCCAACGTGAAAATCGCCGGTCTGGCTAGCAACACACGCTTTGCCGGCTTCCGGCCATTTTGCAGGGGTTTCAACTTTGCCCTATTTTTTCGCCGTCTCCTAACAACCATCGATGACTCCACCTTGGTGATGTGTCATCCGGGACTTGCGGCGGAGGATCCGACTGATCCCATCGCCCATTGCCGCCAAGTGGAATTGGACTATTTTCTTTCCGAGCAATTCGGCAGCGATTTGGCTGCCGCGGGGGTCAGGGGTGCCCATTGTGTTGGATAAGGCATGCTGTGCTCATTGACATTTTAGGCATACGGGTCTTAACTCACAGCCGATGCGGATTGGCCAATACTTCGTGGTACTTGGACTCGCGGTGTCATCTCTCGGATGCGGGCTGATGCACCGTGGCAACACGTGGAAAGTGGCGGTGGCCAATCAGGTTGACCAACTTGGCTATCGCAATTGGATCGTCATCGCCGAGGCCTCGTTGCCTGCCCAGAACCGCCCCGGCATCCGCCAGGTGACCACGCATGCGGAGAGTCCCGAGGTGCTCGACTATGTGCTCAACACCTTGGAGCAAACCCAGCGGGTACGGCCGCAAATCTTTCTGACCCGCGAGCAGCGTGCTCTCGACAACGAGTACACTCCCGGCATAGACGAGCACCGCAGGCAACTCTCCCATGCGCTGCGTTCGCATGAGACCACGGAGCTGGAGCAACAATCGCTGATGACACTGTTAGAAGACGCCAGGGAGAGTTTCAATGTGCTGGTTATCCGCACTCCCACGGCCTTGCCCTACACCTCGGTGTTCATTGAGCTACAACCCGGGTACTGGGATGCCGAGTCAGAAGCCCGCCTGCGCGAACGAATTTCACGCGAACGCATGGATAAGCTCGCACGACCCACCCTGTAACCCGCATGCTGCCCCGCGTGAGCCGCAAAGACGAAGAACTCCGCAAAGAACGTGAAGCCGCATGGGTTGGCGATGCCGTGTTGGCGCTTTTTGCGCGCCAGTTTGTCCTGCGCGAACGCCAAACCATGGACGGAGAGTGGTTTACCCGCCTGACATCGAACGAGTTTCTCAGTGCTTTCGGCAATCCAACCCGTGTCGAAGCTGCCATTGGCAAGCGTTACCTCGAAGGTGGGCTGGACGCAGCCTTCGAGTGGATGAACGCGGAACTGATTCCGCTGTTTCGCAAGCAAGTGGCCAAACGAGGATAATTTTACTCGACGTTTTGCACCTGCTCACGGATTTTTTCGAGTTCGGTTTTGGCCTCGACGATCATTTGGGCGATGTCGGCATCGTTGGCCTTGGCACCAAGGGTGTTGAATTCGCGAAAGATCTCCTGACAGAGGAAATCCAAGGCCCGGCCCGGAGGCTCTGCGGCGAGCATGTATTCGCGGAATTTCGCGCAGTGGGACTCCAGCCGGGTGAGCTCCTCGGTGATGTCGCAGCGATCTGCGAAGAGTGCCAATTCCTTCAGCACCCGTTCGTCAGCTGAGTCCAGTCCAAGATCAGCTTCCCGCAGACGCTTCAGCAATTGCTCGCGTTGGCGCAGCGGCCTCTCCGGTGCCCCTTCGGCAATCCGCTGACGCAAACTATCCAGCCCG
>JBAXCM010000307.1:0-5852 GCA_037141475.1 Verrucomicrobiota bacterium
TCCTGCGCGGTGACCGTGTAGGAGACCGGGCGGGTGAAATCATTGACGCTGCCTGAGGCTGGACGCAGTGTTGCGAATGGAGACAAGGTGAAGGTTGGTGCGAGGGACTTCAACGACTGGCTGGCTGGAACGGCCATGTGAATGGAAACACCGTCAATGTCAGCTCGCCCGAATGCCCCGAAGGTGCAGGCGCTGATCTCCTTCGCCGAACTCTTGGGTAGAACGGTGACAGCCACCTGATAGACAGTGATTGAACCATCCTCTGCGGTGACGGTGTAGCTCACGGGCTTGGTAAAATCGTTAGGACTGCCGGGGGCTGGCTTGACGGTGGCCTTTTCGGCAAACTTGATAGTGGGTGCGAGCTTGTTTACCGGAGTACCCCAGAGCACTTCCAAAGAGATATCTGTACCGGAAATCCTCGCATCGCCGAGGTCACCAAAACTGAAGGTGAAAACATTTTTATCGGGACTCTTGGGCGTCGGAGCCTCATTGTCCACCAATTGGAATCCGTTGATGATGACCTGCCCCCCCTTCCCTTCCACGATTAGCTTGCCGCTGGCATCGGACTTGAGGCCGACTAGATGAGCAAAATTTTGGCCATCGGTCCAATCCAAGTTGCGGCCGCCATTAGCCAGATGCTTCTCGGAGGCACCCACCTTAAAATCCTGGGCTCCGCCGTCGTTGTTGTGCAAACTGGCGATGTAGATGTCATAACTGTGTGCCGGCGTCAACCCGCTGAGGGTGAAGGCTGGTTTGTATTCCTTGAAGGACGAGGCCACCGGCGACTTCAGCAGGCGCGCGCCGCCAAGACCGTTCCAGTCGGTCCAAAGTCCCCCCTCCATCGTGGTGGCAAGCCCCACTCCGGTTGGCCTGCCAACTGAGTCCAGCAATTTATTTGATGTGGCTGTGGCGCTGGAAAAATCGTTCCAAGTATTGCCGAGGTATGCCAAGGGAGCCACCCGACTGGCGGTGCCGCAAGCGACGGTGTCGTGAGACCAGACGCCCTGCATATTCGCGCTTGGGTTGCCACTATAATTCACGTTGATGACGTTGGCAGCCACGGCCACGCCGGCTGAGGCTAACATCAGCGTGCAGAGCAGACGGGCAATCATACCAGAGTGGTGGGGCGTGTGGGGAGGCATATTCATTTTGTGCAACAGCCGATACTTGCTAGCCAAGCGGTGTCTTTCGTTCGATGTCGGGTTCATTCATCAGATCTTCACTTTGCGGCATTCTGTGGCGGAGCTGCGCGAAGGACTCATCATTCGCAGCGACGGTCACAGACCGCCGCTACAGGGCAATTTATAGAGCACACACCTCGAGACGCAGCCACTTCACGTGGAGCCCCACGGGGCTGGGCCTCACTTGCCAGACCACTCGCCGAAGTTGCGGAACTTCTGATAGCGCTGGTCGAGCAGCGCATCGATGGATAGATTTGCGAGTTCTGCCAAGTGGCGCAAGATACAATCCCGGAACGCGCTGGCGGCGGCGTGATGGTCGTAATGGGCACCGCCAGTGGGTTCATCGATCACGTCGTCGATGAGTCCGAGTTGTTTAAGATCTGGGGCGACGAGTTTCATGGCAGCCGCAGCCTCCGGGGCATGCTTGCGGTGTTTCCAGAGGATGGCAGCGCAGCCTTCCGGGCTGATGACCGAGTAGTAGGCATTTTCCATCATGATGACTCTGTCGGTCACACCGATGCCCAATGCACCTCCAGACCCACCCTCGCCCAAGACCACTGCAATGGTGGGCACGCGCAGCAGCATCATTTCGCGCAAATTGAATGCGATGGATTCGGCGATGTTGCGCTCTTCGGCACCGATGCCGGGAAAAGCACCGGGGGTATCGATGAGAGTGATGACAGGAAGTCCGAATTTCTCGGCAAGTTTCATTAAGCGCATCGCCTTGCGATAGCCTTCGGGGTGGGCGCTCCCGAAGTTTCGGCGGAGGTTATCCTTGGTGTTGCGGCCCTTTTGGTGTCCGACAATGACGACCCTCTGGCCACCGATGCGGGCAAAGCCCCCGGGCATAGCGTGGTCGTCACCAATATGACGGTCGCCATGGAGTTCGCAAAAATCGGTGAAGGCGTTAGCCACGTAGTCCAGCATAAAGGGCCGGTTGGTGTGGCGGGCAATCTGAACGCGCTGCCAAGGCGTGAGATTCTGATAGATTGAGGATCGGGTATCAGCAAGTTGTCCCTCCAAAGTTGCCAACTCAGCGGTGAGGTCGAGGGTTGAAGAGAGGGCTTTAGCACGGAGCTTTTCCAACTCACGTTCGAGGTCAGCGATGGGCTTTTCGAATTCGAGGACTTGCATGAGGGAGGGACGGATTTGCAGATTAAAGATTTGGGGGGTGGCAAGCAGAAATTGTAAGACCGCTGGCGCTCAATGGGCTGGAAGGCGGATTTCCACCGTGTTGCCGACGCGAGTGAGCAGGAAAAGTTCCTCAACATCGGGAGGACTCAAGAAAATGCCACGAGCGCCCGCATCTTCTGCCGTATAGGCCCGAATTTGCAGTGGCAACTTGGCAAGCTGGATCGCTTTTCCAGGAACCGGACCAGCCTTGGCGTCTTTGGTGTCCCCTTTGGCATCCTTGGCATCCCCTTTGGCGTCGGTTTTGGTTTTCGGCTTTATTTTCGGCTTGGTCTCGGTTTTGGCGTGGGGTTTGGCGTCAGGTTTGCTCCGGCGGGCGTCGATCTGACCAATTTTTGAGCTGATGGTGGTGTGTTGGCTGGTGAGTTTGCCAGCGGCTTCGAGGTGGACGATGGGGTATTCGCAGACAAAGCGCCCGCCATCCCAGAGCGAGATGGCCTTGCGTTGGGGCTCGATGAGCAACCGGTATTCCAAGGGCATCACGAGCAACTCCTCGCCGGGCACGAGATTCTTGAGTTCCTGCAAGCCATTGAGAAGCATCAAGAAATCCAAGGTAGTTTTGTAATGGGCCGCGATTCCCAGGAACGAGTCGCCGCGCTTGACGATGTGGGTTTGTTTGCCCGCGATCTGGGTGGTGGAAAGGATGTCATCAAGGTTCATCTCACCGACAATGTGGCGGGCGATAGGTGCGGAGGACGAACTGGGATAAATATTGACGACCGTATTGAGCTTGTCTCGGGCCTCTGCCAGTTTGCCCAGCGCGATAAATTCGTGAGCTTTTTGAAACGTCTTCTCGCCGGGGTCCACGTCGGGCATTTCGGCCGCGTTGACGCTTTCCGTAAACTCAGCGTCGGGCTGCGGGCTCATCACCACTGCGGGATTTGGCACGATCTTTTCAAACACCCCACCCATCGGACGCACAGCCATGTGATAGGCAAACATGCAGGTAAAGCCTATGGCTCCGATGACGGCGGCAGCGGCTAGCAATTTGACGAAAGTCCAGAGGCTCATCGGCGATTCATGGCTCAGAGAAGTCCACGCCGCTTGAAATCAAACGCGTTGATCTCGTGCGAACGAATGATCATATCAAAGGAAAACTTCAAAATCGCCACCTCCCAAGCATCATCCACCCCTTCAATGATGGCACGTGTCGGGTTGCCCGTGCGCCGAATATCTTCCAACACCCGCTCACGCACCGAATCCATCGAATCGTGTACGATTTCCTCGTGAACCTGGCCGCGCCGGAATTGAAATCCGTATTGCAAAAACGCCAGATTTTTCCCCTCGCTGCGGAATTTTTCGATCAACTCGTCCATCCGGGCTCGGGCTGTGGCGTCAAACCCCTCCAGCTCAATCTCCCGGTAGGGCGCAGGCCGCAGGATGCGCGGACGCATGGCTTCCACCTCGCCGGTACGAATGCGCACCTGCCCGACCTGGTCCATCAGCTCGCTGAGGATTTGAAATTCAAAGCGCGTTTCTCCAAACGTCTCGATGCGTCGATCCGGCTCGCGGAGTACGCGGGTGGTTTCCAGGGCGTATTGGATGTCGTCAGGCGTGTGCATGGATAAACCAATGTCCAGCAGAATGCGCGAATTGCAAAGAAAAGGGCGGACACCACCAGGGGAGTCCACCCTTTTCAAAACAAACCGGCCGATGGAATCAGCCCTGTTGGTTGTTGATGTAGGTGATGACATCACCCACCGATTGAAGCTTTTCGGCTTCCTCGTCGGGCACTTCGATGTCGAACTCTTCTTCAAAAGCCATCACAAGTTCCACGGTGTCGAGCGAGTCGGCACCAAGGTCCTCGACGAACTTTGCTTCTGTGGTCACTTGATCGGCACTCACGCCGAGCTGGTCGACGATGATGTCCTTCACTCGGGCTTCGATACTTTTATCAGACATAAGGCTACTGTAGTGGTTATGGTTGGCGTCGGAGTTGGCTTAACGTGTCGGGGCGGGGCTTGGCAACTCCTAAAAACGCCTCAGACCCGAAATTTTTCAAAGAAGCGCAAACTCAAGCTGGTTTTGGCCCCAGAAACGAGGTCGGTTAGTGAGTTCAGAGCCCGGTTTCGGTGTCGGCACCGGTGGCGGCGGGGGTTGTGGAATCGACCACGGCGTACTCCATCACTTCGCCGGAGAAGCGCGAGCGGAGCCGCTGCATGAGTCTTTCGGCGGGCTCGCCGTCCTCCTTGCGGAAACCGCCGTAGGTTAGCCCGTCGAGGCGGATACGCCCGCTGCCACTCTCACCGGCGTAGGCGACGAAGGCCAAGCCCTTGGTTTCCCACTTGCGCAGGTCGAGGAATTGCATGTCGGCGTAGGCGACGCGGCGGCCGCGCTGGTCGGTGAGCGCCTCGGCGTCGGCGACGATGCTGCGGCGCAGGGTGCGCAGCAGGAAAAAGCTGATGGTGATGGCGAGGGCGGCGCAAATCCAGAACACGACCCATTGTTCGTTGATTTTGCGGGCATCGTAGGGTTCCTCGGGGACGGTTTCGTTGATGCCGCGGGCCTTGGTGTACTCCCGCCACAACAGGTTCCAATTCAGCGATTGCATGCGCCCGTAGTCATGCAAAATCTCCGGCCACGCCATCGGCACCGTCAAGCGGGCCGGCAGCGGGTGATCCGGCTCAAAATCCACCGTCTGGCTGGCCGCGAAATTTTTCCATGCCTCCGGGGTGAGAGCGCCGCCCTGGTTCCTTTCGGTGAACTTGGTGTTAGCCGTCTGAAACGTCCGGTGCAGATAGAAAACCTCGTTTTTATTGCGGTAGCCGCTGGTGCCGTCCATAAAGAACAGCACGGCAAACGCGCCGAACATCAGCAACATCACCCAGGCGCGCAAAAGAAACCAGCGGGTCGGCTTGCAAACAATCGTGTCGGATTCGGTCATTGGTTCCAACCAAGAAAACCCCGCCGGATCGGCTTGGCAAGCCGCAATCCACCCTGCCGGAACAATTTTCCGGCATTTCTTGTCGATTACCGCTTGCAGATGGCTCGCACATTGGTTACGCAGGGGCCGTTATGCCAATTGCTACACCTGCTCAATACCGTGCCATGCTCGACGCCGCCCAACAAGGCGGCTATGCCTATCCGGCGGTCAACGTCACTTCCATCATCACCATCAACGGGGCTCTGCGCGCGTTCGCGGAAGCCAAGTCTGACGGCATCATCCAGGTTTCCACCGGAGGCGGCAAGTTCGCCTCGGGTTCCAGCGTGGGCGATGAAGCGTTCGGTGCCATCGTGTTAGCCGAAGCCGCCCACCGCCTGGCGGAAAAATACAACGTGCTGGTGGCTCTGCACACCGACCATTGCCAGCCCGGCAAGGTCGAGTCGTTCCTGCGGCCGCTGCTCGACGCCTCGCGCCAGCGCATCGCCGAGGGCAAGGGCCCGTTGTTCCAGAGCCACATGCTGGATGCCTCCGAACTGCCGCTGGCCGACAACATGGAACTATCCAAAAAGCTCCTCAAGGAGTGTGCCGAGTTAGAC
>JBAXCM010000308.1:0-5842 GCA_037141475.1 Verrucomicrobiota bacterium
CAGTTGGCCCGACCAAACCCTGACGCAGGCACCAGAGTGGTGCTCGGTGGATTTGCGAGATGGCAACCAAGCACTGCCCCAGCCGATGTCGGTGGAGGAAAAACTCGAGTTTTTCGATTTGCTGGTGCGGGTGGGCTTCAAGCAGATTGAGGTGGGTTTTCCATCCGCTGCGGAGAGTGAGTTCAACTTCCTGCGCCGCTTGATTGACGAGAGGCGCATCCCGGATGACGTCACCGTGCAGGTGTTGGTGCAAACCCGTGAGCACCTGATCCGGCGCAGCTTTGAGGCGATCGCCGGGGCCAAGCGCGCCATCGTGCATATCTATAACTCGACGTCGCCGCTGCAGCGCCGGGTGACCTTCGGCAACGCCTCGCGCGAGGACATCAAGCGCATCGCCATCGAGGGTGCAGAGTTGGTCAAGGCCCTGGTGCCCAGCGTGCCGGAAACCGAGGTGCTCCTCCAATATTCGCCAGAGTCGTTCTCCGATACCGAACTGGATTTCGCCCTCGAGTGCTGCAACGGCGTCATCGACGTCTGGCAACCCACCCCACAGCGGAAAATGATCATCAATCTGCCAGATACCGTCCAGTGGACCACCCCCAACGTCCACGCCGATATGATCGAATGGATGTGCCGCCACCTCGCCCGGCGCGATTCCCTCATCGTCTCCCTCCACACCCACAACGACCGTGGCACCGGCGTGGCCGCCACCGAATTGGGCCTGATGGCCGGTGCCGACCGCGTCGAGGGTACCCTCTTCGGCAATGGTGAACGCACCGGTAATCTCGACATCGTCACCGTCGCGCTCAACCTCAACAGCCACGGCATACCAACCGGTCTGGATTTTTCTGATTTGCAATCGATCAGGGCGGTGTACGAGCGGGTGACGCGATTGAACGTGCCGGAGCGGCAGCCGTATGCGGGTGAGTTGGTGTTCACGGCGTTTTCCGGTTCGCACCAAGATGCGATCAAGAAGGGGCTGGATCTGCGAGCAGCCGAGCCGCAGGCGGAGGGGCTGCAGTGGCAGGTGCCCTATCTGACGATTGACCCGCAGGACATTGGGCGGTCGTACGAGGCGATTATCCGGATCAATTCGCAGTCTGGCAAGGGTGGGGTGGCCTATGTGCTGGATCGTGAGCACGGGTTTGATCTGCCCAAGACGATGCACCCGCAGGTGGGCAAGCGGATCTATGATTTGGCAGACAGTCTAGGCCGCGAGCTGTCCGTCGATGAGATTCGCGACGCGTTTTTCCGCGAATTTGTCAATCTGACGAGCCCGTTGGATGTGACGGATTACGAATTGATTCACCACACGACCGAGCGGGGGCGGGTCCAGTGCAAAGCGCTCATTCTGTTGCGGGGTGAGGAGCGGCGCATCGAGGGACTTGGCAACGGCCCGATCAATGCATTTGTGCAGGCATTGGAAGCCATTGGCCTCAAGGATTTCAAGGTCACCGATTACCGCTCGCATGCGGTGCGGGGGGGCTCGGATGCCAGCGCCGCCGCCTACGTCCAGCTCCAACTCAATGACGGGCGCCTGCTGTGGGGTGCAGGTGTGGATCCATCGATTGAAATGGCTGGCCTCAAGGCCTTGGTCAGCGGCTGGAATTTATTGCGCTGACGACCCAAGCCCCGAACCCGGGGCGTCTATGGAGGAAGCAGTCAGTTAAACTTTAGCGTGGTGGAACCTCAAACCACGGAGGACTCCATCAGCCACGCTGGCGCTCCTGTTGGCAGTCTTATTCCAGATAGGTCACGGGTGGCGACTGTGGCAGCGAGATGCCCGAAATCTGATAGAAGGCGAACGGTCGCTGATTTGATCTGTCCACAAGGACAAGAACATCGGTGCCGAAGATCTCTGCGGTGGCTGAGGGATCGGTCCGGCGGGAAAACCTCAGAATCAGGCAGCGGTTATGATAAAGCCTGGCATGGATCGGCGTGGTGTCATCATTTTCCAAACCAAAAAAACCCGCCAGTGCACGAACCACTGCGGGTTGCAATTTAACCATTTTTCCATCGGCTAGCACCCGGCCCTTGAGGAATTGATCGACAGGGGAGAGCAGGGTCTCTGGCAGGGTCGCCAACGCCTCCGCCTTCGATGGATAGGGTCCGTTATAGGCAAGCGCAGGTGGGCCGAAACAACGGCACATAAGCAACACCCCGGCGTTGGTGGTATGGATGGTCAGCCAATCACTGCCATTGATCCGACAAGAACCCGGGCCGCGGGGGCAACGATCCGAGGGGTCCGGGTTGTAGGATTCAAGGTCGGACAGGTGGCGGAAGTGCAGGACCGGTGCTCCGTTCACATAAGTCGCCACCCCGGCGATGAAAAACCCACTTACCGGGTTCAGAACGAGCAGTAGGACGAGGGCCACCCGGGTGCGCCGGCACCAAGCACGCCACAACGCAATAAGCACGGCCGGCACCACCAGAAGGGAGAACGGCCCGAGGAACGCCACCGCCCAGCAGCCAGCGAGCAGCAACAGCATGCGGAGCGACGGCCGCTTCGGGAGTTGAAGGAAACTTTTCATGAGAGGGCTGGAAACAGGCAGAACTGGCTGGCACGGCCGCTTGCAGACTCAGCAGGCATCAGGGAGCCTGCCCCGGCGCAGGCTGTCCCAAGACCTGCGCCCTCGCAAGCGAATTTCCTGATGCTGGCAGCGGAAACACGACGGCACAACCATCTCCTGCTATCTGCTTGACTCGGATCCCCCGATTGAAACATCCTGCGGCTCACAGTTGATTGCGGGTTTGGTCTTTCTCCGGCTCATGCCCCGGAATCACCCGGTTCTAATTTTTATTTATGAATCGTCACTCCATGAAGGGTTTCGCCTGCTTGATTGGCACATGGGTCCTCATCCCGTGGCTGGCCGGCGCTCAATCCAAGCCAAAGCCCCCCAAGCCAGCACCGGTCCCGGCTTACAATCCCGCCCGCCAGCCGGTGGTCACCGGTGAAGTGCCCGTCGGCCTGATCGTCGTCACCTTCAAGGAGACCGCCATACCTAGCACTTTTGCGGCTTCGATGGACTCGCTGCGCACGATAGCGTCGATCAGCCAAGAGGAATACTTCAAGATTTACAGCAATGGCATCGCCTGGCCCAAGCTGCATGTGATGCCTGCTGATGAAGTCATCTATAAGGCACCCCAATTCTATGGTTATTACTGCGAATATGACTATTGGAAAAATCCTCTGGGTTGGAAAACCATCGAGGATGGGACGCGCCGCGCCAATCAGATGAAAAATGACGCGCTCCGATTTGCATCCAAGGACTTCCGCGGCACCAAGCCTCGTTTCATTTGCCATAACTACGTCACAAGCCGCCCAGCAAACCCTAGCAAAGAACTCACCGCCGAGCTGACTAACTACTACCAAGTCAATCGCAATAGCGGCGGAGATAGCCACCGGTCCAGACCACCCCGCAAGACCAAAGCCAAAGCCAACGAGCCTGGGGATCTCAACTTCGACCCCTGGGGTTACTACTCGCCGGACTGCCGGTGGGGCGATCCCTTGTGGCCCAATTCCAGCATCCAAATCCAAGACTTTTCCTCCGGCACCTTCGCCCATGAACTCGGCCATGCCCTCGGCGCTCCCGATGTCTATCACCTCGGACGCCACAACGATGGCATCGCTAACAGCCCGTCCCTGCTCGCCTACGGCCCCACCGCCAACGCCTTCAGCCGGTTCTATCACCACGCTTACATCAAGGAGAAAAACCACCCGACTATCAAAACCTCCGGCAGCTACACGCTCTATCCCCGCCATATCAACCCACAAGGCCATGAAGCCGTCGGCTATCTCATCCCCAGCAACCATCCCCATTACATGTATCACGTCGAGTACATTCACGGCGAAAATGGCACGGTAGGGGTAGGCGCTAACAAAGAGGGAATGCTCATTTCCGTGGTCAATCTTGGTCTGACATCCTTTCTCGGCTCGCCCGACTATTATTATGACTATCGGCCTAACGACCCGTTTTTTCGTGGTCAGGGAGCCACCGATGAGTGTCTCTTTGGCCAGCGCCACAAGCGCACGGAATTCAATCTCTCCACCGAGCCGTCGTCACGCCTGCCCAACCTGTTGGACGGAGGGGTTTACTTCAAGAACATCGCTGAGAACAATGGCACACTCACGTTTGATTTAGTCATCAACCGCAAACCGATCACCGGTAGCGCCTACTCCGAGTCGATGCTGCCACAAATCCGCCTGGATGATATCCAAGACGTCCAAACCACCAGTTTCACGCTGAATTGCACGATCAAATTCCGCGGCGAACCACTCAAAACCGCCTATGGTTTCTGCTGGTCAACCCACAGCCACCCGACGACCAAGGACGCCACATACGCGCTGGCCCATCGTGAGTGCTACCGGGGACACGCGATCAACCTGAGCCCCCGCACCACTTACTATGTGCGGGCCTTCGCAACGAACGGGCTTGGCACCCGCTACAGTGACGAGGAAAAGTCTGTCACGACGCGCGACATTGAAGCTCCTAGCGCCAGCATCGGGCCGCTATGCACCGATGGATTTTCGCTCAACGAGTATCTATACACCCATTTCAGCAACGAAAGCACTGACACCGCGAGCACGTTTATTGGCTACAGTCCCACCTGTGTGCTTGCCAAGCTCATCGCTTATTACCGGCCGGGCAAGTTTGCCGGAGGAGGCACCGGCAAACCACACCAAGGTGGCGCGATTCATTTCGATAGCCTCAGTTGGAATCCCGGAGCGGATGACTTTCCTATGCGTCTGGAAGAGATTCGCAGATTTTTCGGTGCCATATACGGCCCTGGCAGGCAATTGGGCATGCATGCGGCCCGGCCGGGCAAGGATTTTCTTAAAAACCTAGCAAAGCTCACAGGGGTGAAAAGCAAGCCCGTTCTTACTGAGTTCCATGCCGACAACCCCCGCGAGGCGATGGATCTCATCCAGAAAGAGCTTAAAATGAGCCGACCGGTCATCGTCCTCTTCATCTATAATTCCATGGACCTTAGCGACCCGATGCGCTGGGCATTGATCGACGGGGTCAACGGCAAAGGCGAATTGCATGTGGATTTCCCGCTGAATAGTGCTCTGGGCCAACAAAAGCCGACCACCGGTTATTACAAACCCGCCGCCCTTGCATTTCCGTTTTACAAGGCTTCCGTCATCACTTCTCTCCAGTATTAGCAGCCTGCGCCCCTCTGGCAGGGCCACCATGACGTCTGCGGCTCACCCGGGTGGCCTGCCAGAGGCTCGAATGCGGAGGTGGATTGGGCGAATCTTCCCGTGACGATTTCTTGCACGTGGAGTTTGTAATTTCCGATTCAGTCGCTAAAGTCTGCGCCGTGAGCGATTCCGAAAACGATTCAATGCGCGGGCTTCTGTCAGAATTTGCCCTCGGTCCGGCTTGGGCACGTGTCGGCAGCAACCCGCAAACACTCAACCCGCGAACCACCCCTGATGCGCCAAAACCGAGCGAACCGGGTGCGCGACGCAGCGAGCAAGAACGCCCGTTTCGTGATCGCGACGAGCGCCGCCCCACTCAGGGCCGCCGGGAAAATTTTGCGGATCGGCGCAGCGGGCCGCCGCCAGTGGAGGAATCCGGGCCGGCACAAGGAGTACGCGTCAGTCTGCATCCGGCCCCCCAGGCGATTCATTTGATCGGCCGAGAAGTCCACCAAGTGGCCAGGGTTTATCCGCTTTTTGACATTGCCCGAATCCTTTTGGCTGAGCGCGGGCGTTGCCGTGCCGTGTTTGAGGTGGAGGCAAACCATCCGCCGTTGTTTTGCGGCAAACTTGATGAATCGCTATTTTTGACACGGGAGGAAGCCGTGCGTCACTTGTGGGGCTCGGATTTGAGCC
>JBAXCM010000309.1:0-5841 GCA_037141475.1 Verrucomicrobiota bacterium
GTGTTGGATGTGGACGGGTTGGTGGCGGGAGCGTTCGACGAGGTGGACCGCGAGGAATTGGAGGAAATCATGGCGAGCTGGGGCGAAGGTTAAGAACTCGGCGTTCGACCTCAAAAGAGGCAATGTGTGGAGCAAGTTGGATTCCCTGAAGCGCGCGTCGGGTTGAACGCCGCCTGCGGGTCTGGTTGGGAGCGGTTGGTCGTCGGAGTCATCGGAGATCCCGACGGTGGGGACCTATATTCTGCGAATCTACGACAAGCTGCACGTCTATACCCGTTCCCAAGCGGTTGCCAAATTCCAGAACCGCTAGCCCGGAACTCAGCGTTCGGCCCCAAGATATCTGGGCAATCCTCGCCGGTAGCTTTCAACACCCACTCATTGAGCGCTAATCGGACACCGGAGTCAGCCCTAATGGGGCAAAGCCTCTTCCCGCAGCAGGCCATGTGTGGGCAGCGCCTAGGCGGCGAAGGAACGGATCAAGCTCGAGGGTCGGCACCGCGATCCCAGAAGGCGAAAAAGAAGACACAGGCGACAACGGCCGCCATACCGGAGGGGATCAGCCAGAACGTCTTCCATTGGGCCGAGGCGGTGGCCAGCAAGGCGGCATCCACCTTGGGCAGGCCGACCGAAAACATCTGCCCGAGCTGTGCGGCAAAGCTGAGACTCTCTGGGGCCTGCGCCCCCTGGATCGCGCCAGCCAGTTTGGCGTGCCCGGTGACGTTGGCCTGCATAGCCACATCCGCGAGCTGGTAGCCGTAGTACATGCCCACTCCCTGGGTGAAAAACACGAGCATCGATTGCACCTGATTGCGCAGGGTCACGGGTGCTGCACGGTCGGCGTAGATGAAGCCTGTGACGAAGAAGAAGTCGTAGCAGACGCCGTGGAGGGCGATTGCAGCAAAGAGCATCCACACCGATTGAGTTGGCGCTGCGAAGGCAAAGAGCGCGTAACGAAGGACCCACGCTCCCATGCCGATGAGGATCATTCGTTTCACGCCCAAGCGGCGGAAGAATGCCGGGATAAGGAGCATGAAAATAATTTCCGACATTTGGCCGATGGACATGGACGAGGCAGGCTGCCTGAATCCCATGTCAGAGAGGAAGATCGAGGTGGTGCTGAAATAGAAGGCCAGCGGAATGCAAATGAGGATCGAGCAGAGGATGAACACCAGGAATGACGGCTTGGCGAGCATCTTAAACGCATCCACCATTAGCAGCGAACTCCACTTGAGCGGCTGGCCCTTTGCCGGCGGCGGCGTGTGCGGCAACCCAAATGCAAACACCCCCAGCACCAGTGAGGCGACACCGGCAAGCGTGAACATGTGCAAGCTTGTGGACCAGCCGAGAAAGCCGACGACGAGGCCGGCGACAATCCAACCGATGGTTCCCCAGACCCGCAGGGCAGGGAATTTGCTTTGATCACTGATGTTGGCGAAGGCGATGGAATTGCCGAGGCCGAGGGTGGGCATGAAGCAAAGCATGTGGGCGAGAAAGAGGGTCTTGACCATGACGGCATCCCCTTTGGCTGCAAAACCCGGCACCGCCAGCATGAATACCCCACCCAACAACAACAACACGCCCATCACCTTTTCGGAGGAAAAAAACCGATCCGCCACCAAGCCGAGAAACAAAGGGGCGAGAATGGCGGCAATCGGCGCGCTGCCATACGCCGCACCAATGATCGATGGCAAGTGGTTGCTATCCAGACAGGCCCCCAAACTCACAAACCAGGCCCCCCAGACGAAAAATTGCAGAAACATCATCAACGAGAGGCGAAGCGTCGGCGTGGCGGGAGTCGGATTCATGGCGGAGGAAGATCCCACTACGGCAAAAATCCGCGACTATTTCAGTTTGCCGCCAATCCGAATGAGAAGCAACCCTCTGCGTGCCCGCTCAATCCAAGTCTTTCTTATCCAACTCGGCGTCGAGGTGCTTGAGAAAATCCTCAGTTTTCGGGAATTTGCTCGCGTAAAACCGACTGAACTCCTTGCCCGATGCATCCAAAAGAATCACCGTCGGGAACCCGTCAATCTTGTACTTTCCAACCGTCGGCTCGTTTTTCTTGGCCACCGCTTGATCACCTTTCGGCATGTCAATCTCCACTAGGATGTAGTGCTTGGAGGCGGCATCCACAAATTCCGATTTAGAAAACACCCCGGCCCGCATCATCTTGCAGGGAGGACACCAGTCCGACCCCGTGAATTCGACCAGCACCGCCTTATGCTCGGTCTTCGCCTGTTCCAGAGCTTTTTCCAAATCGTCACTCCACCCCTTCAGGGGCTCTGCGAAGACGTGACTCACCAGTGCACTGGCAGAAAAGGCGAAGGCGGCGAGATAGGTGACAGCTTTCATCGTGACTTGAGCGACCCCAGTGGATGAATTTTTTCAAATTTCTTGCCAAATGCGTTAGAATCCGCTAAATGGGTGAGCCATGTTAGCCCAATCGCGTTTGATTGTAGCCACCCGAAATTCGCACAAGACGCTAGAAATCCGTGCGTTGCTCGGGGACCGCTGGGAGGTGATGGATGCGAATGATTTTGTGGGACTTCCGGTCATTGAGGAAACCGGTCAGACGTTTCTAGAGAACGCCGTGCTGAAGGCCGAGGGTATCAGCCGATTGTTGCCAGGCCGGGTATTGGCGGATGATTCCGGGCTGGAAGTGGACGCCTTGGGAGGTGCGCCAGGTGTATGGTCGTCGAGTTTTGGCGGCGAGGAGGGGAATCACGCAAAAAACAACGCGCGCCTCCTGAGTGCCATGCTCGGTCAAGCGGTTCGGACGGCCCGCTTTCGTTGCACGATGGTGCTGGCGACGGCGGGCATCGTGCAAGCGGACTTTTGCGGGTCAGTGGAGGGCAGGCTGGCGGAAGCGGGGCGAGGTGAAGGTGGCTTTGGCTACGATCCACTGTTTATCCCGGATGGTTACGAGCAGACGTTCGCAGAATTGGGCCAAAATCTGAAGAATCAACTGAGCCACCGTGCCCGAGCCCTCAGCCATGCTATCGCCTGGCTCAAAGACCGCCCGTAAAATTAGTTTGATTTTGTTGACTGATTTCGCAATTGTCTCGGCCGTGAAGCGCATCTCCTCCCTTTTTCTGGCCACTCTGCCCCTGATATTGGGCTTTGTGTCTTGTTCCAGTCAGGTGACGACCCGGCAACCGGTGTCGTATCGCTATGACCCTGGCTACAGCCCGGATTTGACGCACGGCCGGGCATTTCCGCCGAGCCACGCGCCTGCAGCGGTGAGGCAGGCATTTGCGGCGGCGAATCGATTGCAGCGGGTGCCCTACAAGTGGGGAGGCGGCCATGCTCAGCTAGTGGACTACGGATACGACTGTTCCGGGAGCGTCTCTTATGTGCTGCGGGCGGCCGGCCTCATCGACGGATGTCTGTCATCGCGAGACTACTTCAACTACGGAGCCCCCGGCCCGGGCAAATGGATCACCATCTACACCAGTCGCGGTCATGTTTTCATGACGGTTGCAGGTTTGAGGCTGGATACAGGCGGCAGTGGAGCCCGCAGCGGGCCGCGCTGGAAGCCAGAGCCACGCCAAGCCGATGGCTACGTGATGAGGCATCCAGAGGGGTATTGAGCCCCCACTGACCCACTTCAAACCGGGCAATCACGAGATTGCAAATTTCCTCAATCGCGCCTAAACTCTCGGCCATGTGCGGCAAAATTGGGATCATGGTAGTTGGCTGGCTGAGCCTCATCAGTTGTGCCAATGAGGAACTGGCAAGCCTGCCAATGGGCGGGACTCGCAAGATCCAGGTGGCCACAAGCCGGGGGCGCTCCGTCACGCCGCCGAGCGCACCGCGCTTGCCGATGGCCACGGTTTTCAAGGGCGAGGCTAAATTTCATGCGATCGTGGCCAAGGCCGAACGGGAAAACTGGCGCGCCCTACCCCTGGCCCAGCGGATCACACGCGTGGCCCGGGAGCTCGTTGGCACCCGTTATGTGAACTTCACGCTCGAAGTGGATGACCGCATCGAATCCCCGGTGGTAAATCTCACCGCAATGGATTGCTGGACGTATTACGAAAATGCCTTGGCGCTCGCCCGCATGCTTCGTTACAAGCCCGGTCCCTACCAGCCGCTAGACATGCTCCACATGATCGAACTCGAGCGCTACCGCGATGGCATCTGCACTGGCAGCTACCTGAGCCGGATGCACCAGCTTGAGGAGGTATTTTCAAACAACCAGCAGCGCGGCTTCGCATCGAACATCACCGGCCGCTTGCCCGGCGCTCAGCGCCTGCGCCGTGACATCCACGAGATGACGGTGGCTTGGAAGAGCTATCGCTACCTGCGCGCCAATCCCGCGCTCATCGAGCCGATCGGACGGATCGAGGCACGGGTATCGCAATTGCCGGTGATGCACGTTCCCAAAGCCAAGGTGCTGGCGGCCGAGGCGTATCTGCAGGATGGTGACATTTGCGCCATCACCACCACCGACCGCGACGCCTATACCTCGCATGTGGGCATGATCATGCGGATCAACGGCCGGGCGGTCTTCAGCCACGCCACCTCGGATCGTGACAAGGGGCGCATGGTCATCATTGACCGTCCCATTGCGGACTATGTGAACGGTTCGCCGACCCACGCCGGCATCATCATTTACCGCCCCAATGATTTGCCTCCTTCCCCCTTGTGGCAACAAACGATCGCAGGTCGGAATTAAAGAAAAAAAGCCGCAGACGGCGGATGCCATCTGCGGTTGGAGAAACCTAATGAGGGTTAAGCCTTATTTGGCTGGATCGGCAGCAGGAGGAGGTGTGGCCTGGGCACCACCACGGCGACCACCGGTGCGACCGCCCGGGCCGCCTGCGCCACCCATGAAGCGTTCGCTGGCTGGAATGGCCTTCTTCTCTTCGTCCGAAAGTTTGCCATCGCCGTCTTTGTCGTACTTCTTGATCATTTCAGCTTCGCGGTCAGCACGCATCTTGGCGATTTCTTCCGGATCGAGCTTGCCATTCTTGTTGGCGTCGTATTTTTCGAGATTTGCCTTTTGCATGGCTTCATACTTGGCCTTGCGGGCATCCTGCATGGCTTTCATCTCGGTTTCGTCAAGCTTGCCGTCGCCATTCTTGTCAAATTCCTTGATTTGTTCGGCGGTGGGCGCACGCGGCGTGCGGGCTGGACGGGCCGGAGCGGCCGGGGCGTCTTGGGCGGCGACAAAGGCGCTAGAGCCAAGCAGGGTGGCGAGGGCAACGAGGGTGGTAGCTTTCATGTTGTTCAGTCGATTCGATATTGCTAATTGATAGGAGCCCGGTTGGGATCCTCTTGAGGACAGCAAACCCCCATAAGGCGGAATGGTTGCGCAGGAAATCGCGGAATGAGTTGCCACGGGGCGGCTGAGAAGATTGGATGGGGCTGCGCGATGACTGATGCATCCCCAACTCCTGCTCTCTCTAAAGCCCGCGTCTTTGTCCGGCGGGCAGGCAGTACCGTCGCATTGTGGGGCATGGTTGGAGTGACGTTTGCCAGCATGCAAAGTTGGATGTACCTGAGCTTGTTAGGGCTACTGACCGTGTTGGCAACGCGCGAATATTTCCAGATGTTGCGGGCGGCTGGGATGAGATGTTTTCCACGTTTCGGGTTGGGGTTGGCGCTGATCTACTGCGGCGGGCTTTACACCGGATTATTGCAGCAAAAGAGCGGCCTCTTGGGTGGCTGGGATGGATTCGCCGTCTGCGTGGCGTTTTTCGGGGCGTTTATCCTTGAGTTGCGCGGCCCGATCCGCGTGTTGGAAAGCTTGGTGGCTGTTGCGGCCACCCTTTTCGGATTCGTTTATATCGCGTTTCTGTTCAATTTTGCGGCCAAACTATTGTTTCTGGTTCCCGA
>JBAXCM010000310.1:0-5822 GCA_037141475.1 Verrucomicrobiota bacterium
GTGCTCCAACATGCCCAAATCGGCAATGTCACGTCGAGCAGCGTCTGTATTGGTTGGGATGTCACGGAGGCTGCCACTCCAGCTCTGCAAGTGTTTGCCGATGCGGGCGCCACTCATGACGTTACCAACCAAGTGCGTATCGAGATGCTGCCGCTCGATCACAGTCGCCGTGAGGTGTCCACCAGTTACGCTGCCCGCCAGAATAACCGGGCCCTGCAAACCCAAATGGCTGCCAAACGCTTGGGATTGGCACGCGTTTCCGGTTTGGCACCATACACCCAATACTTCTTGCGCCCCGTCGCACTCAACGCGGTCGGCGTCCAGCTGGCCAGTGGTCCTTTGCAGCCGGTCACCACAGCACGCACGACAGCCTTTGTCGTGGAATCGCGACAACTTGTGGTGGACATGGCGGCTTTGGTTCCGACCACCGGGGATGTCGGCGGTGCCTTGCTCATACTCTCCCAAGCGGCTTCGGCCTATCCCCTCATTGCGGTGGTGGGAGACGCGTCCTCGCCCACCCTGGCTTACTTCGATTTGGCGGGGCTGCTCAATGCCGCGGGTGAATCGACGTTGTTGCCGGCTGCGGGGACACTCGATCTGACACTCTCCTGGCTAGGTCTGCCCTCGAGACCCGGCTATTTCAGCCCCAGTGTAGTGACCTATACCGGAGCGCCTCAGGCGGCTCTAGCCACTCAATCCAGTTTCGTCGGTGAGAGCTTCGTGCTCCACGTCGTCGCCAGGGACTCCAATGCCGTGGCTGGAATGCCGTTCTACCTCGATTTGTCAGTCACTGACGTGGCGGGCGTGCCCGCCACCAGTTTTAACAGCCCGCTGGTCATCGAATGTCCCACCTCGCCAGCCGGCAGCGGAACGACCCCGCCGCTCGTTGCTGGCCGGTTGGCGGCTCATCCGCTGATTTTTGCCACCCCTGGTGTCTATACTGTGACGCTGCGCGACCTTGCCGCGTCCACCAGCGTCAGCCTCGATGTGCGGGTGCTCCCGATGAATTACCAAAATTGGCGTGCTTATCACTTCGGTAGCACCTTGGCCGGCTCCGCTCCTGGCGACGACCCCGATCACGACGGAAATTCCAACCTCGCCGAATATGTACTCGGTGGAGATCCTAACAGTTCGTCGGGCTCGCTGGTAAGCAGCGCCCCTCCAGGGGCCAGTGCGTTGCGTTTGCGCTTCAACCTCAATCCCCTCCAAACCGAATACGCC
Organism: Verrucomicrobiota bacterium; assembly: GCA_037141475.1. GTDB lineage: Bacteria > Verrucomicrobiota > Verrucomicrobiia > Verrucomicrobiales > Akkermansiaceae > Luteolibacter. The sequence goes on from JBAXCM010000310.1 coordinate 1,222, forward strand.
GTGGTCATTCAAGTCGCCCCGAATTTTGTTGCATGGAGCCCATCGGCCAAGGTGCCGACCCTCGTTGAAGCTCATGCCGATTACAATCTGATGGAAGTCGCTTGGACCCAAGCCGAACTTCAGGCAGAAACCGGAGTCGTTAGCCCCGCCTATTTCGCCCGTTTGCTACTGGAACCCGCGACTAACTACAATTCGTGGGCTGCCGCACACGGCTTGGTTGGTGCCGCTGCCGCCCCCACTGCCAATCCTGACTTTGATGGTAATCCTAACTTTGTCGAGTTTGCCCTCGATTCCGATCCGGCATCTGGGGTTGGGTCGGGCAAGATCCGCCACGCTCTGGTGCCAACCGGCTCAACCTTCGCCCAGGTGCTAACTATCCCCATGCGCGTCGGGGCCTCGCCGTCGCCTGTTGACCCATCTGGCGGTGAACTCATGTACGACGTCGAAGGAATCCGTTACCACATCGAGGCGACTGCTAACCTCATCAACTGGGGGCTCGACATGCAGGAGGTGTCTGTCGATGCCAGCTCCTTGCCAGAGTTGAGTGCTGGCTATGAATATCGGTCTTTCCGCGCCCCTATCGGATATGCCCTCGAATTCCTTCGCGCCCGCATCGAACTCCTCGCGCCTTGAGACACTTCCATCGTCACAACTTTAGCTCTGTTTTATCCTGTCTCCGGATAAAACAGAGTTTAGGTTAGGTGTTCTGACGTGGACGACGCGCTTTTCGAGGCGGGCCTGCTCAGCGGCGAAGACGATTCGGTGGCTCTCAAGGGTGGCTTCGGGACCGGACCAAATGCCTGAGCTGTCGCCGGTGGCCAGAGCCCGCACAAATGCTTGCATGATGAAATAGTCACCGCCTCCATGACCGGCTGCAGCTGTGGCGGCGTCGGCACCAATGCGGGTGTCGTGGAGGGTTTCTTTTTCAGTTAGAAAATCGAAGACTTTGATGGTGACGAAATCCGTGTCGATGTAGCCGCGTGTGCCGAAAATGCGGGTCGAGCGGTTGAGGGTGGGAGTGAAGGCGGTCATGGTGAAGGTGACGCTCACCGGTCCCTCAAATTCCAGCATCACCGTCTGATGATCCACCACGTCGTTGTCACAAGCATAGACGCAGCGGCCATAGGGACCATGGCGCAGGGCATCTTCCACGGCAGCAAGCGTGTTGAGGCCGCCGGTGATGACATCGTTGATGTAATTGGCGACCCGGTCGCGCTCGAAGTGGCTGTGGTAGATGCGCTTGGCCGAGTATGGGCAGTTGGCCTCCACCTGACAATCCCAGCAACGCTCGGCTGCCCCCGCCTGTTTCTCGGAGGCCTTGAAGTGGCGCAGCGATCCGAAGCTTGCCACGCTTGTGCAATGGGCATTGACGATGTGGCGCAGCCAGTCGATGTCATGGCAGGATTTGGACAGCAACATGGGGGATGATTGCTGTTGATTGCCCCAGTTGCCGCGCACGAAGGAATGCGCCTGGTGCCACCATCCGACTGGCTCGAGGTGCTGGACACTGACGATCTCACCGATGGTCCCGGACCGAACGATTTCGCGCAGCTTGGTGGTCAACTCGGTGTAAAGCAACACATGACAAACGGCGAATAAATTGCCGTGGCGCCGGATGCAGGCGATGATCTGCTCGCATTCGGCCAGATGGGGTGACATCGGCTTTTCTAGCAATATCGCGTAACCCAGCGGGGCCAGCAATTCGACGGGGGCCAGATGCATCCGGTCCTGGGTGCAAATAGCCACCGCGTCGGCCAACTTGCCCGCCGCGGCAAGCGCCTCGTAGTCATCAAAGCAGACGTCCACTCCTAGACCGTGGGCGGCAGCGAGGCGCTCGCGCAATAATTGGCGCGGTTCGGCTACGGCGACCACCCGGAGTTGTTCGGGGTGGGCAGTGGCGTAGGCGGCATAGGCTTGGCCGCGTTTTCCGGCCCCGACGATGGCAAGGGTGACAGGTTCACTCATGATTGCATTTGAAATTCTTGCTCCGGAATTCAAGGGGTCTGCACTGCTTTGAGCAAGGCCTCGACGTTGGCCCATGGCACATCTGGCTCAAGCGTGTGGGTGGGGGCGAGCAGTAGGCCGCCGCCCTTACCGACGGTTTCGATCAATTGCCTTACCGTTGAGCCGACCTCGTCCGGGGTGCCGAAGGGCATGGTGGTCTGGGTGCCGATGCAGCCCCAGAACGCGAGTTGCCCGCCGAAAAGTTGCTTCATGCGCAGCGGATCCATGCACTCAGGCTGCACCGGATTGAGAATCTCAACACCAATCTCTATCAAGTCCGGCACGATCCGCTCCATGTTGCCGTCGCCATGATAAAAAATGAGAATCTCCGGGTTGATTTCCTTGGCGGCGCGGATCACTTCAGCAAGCCGCGGTTTGAGGGTGGCCCGCCACAGGGCAGGGCTGATCATCATGTCGATTTGAGTGGCCACGTCGTCGCCTAACATCAACAAGTCAACCCCGGCGGCGGCATAGTGGCGGGCCATGCCGATGCGGATGGTGGTGAGTTTGTCGAGCAAGGCAGTGGCAATGGGTTCTTCGCCGATGAGTTCTTCCATGAAACGGTCCATGCCGCGCAAGTACCATGCAATCTCAAAGAGGGTCATCTCCATGAACGCACATACCACCAGATCGCGCTCCTTCAGTTCGGCCACCCGTGCCGGGACCTTCTCCCATCGGTAGTCCGCCAGCCAATCGGGCCACGGGTAGGCGGTCACCTGTCCTACCTCCACGAATTTGGCCATCGGATGCAACATCTCCTGAAAATGCGCGGTGGGTCCCGGTGCACCCATGATCCCCCATTCCGGATTCCAGTCGAGCGGACGCGTGCCCGCCGGCAACACATCGAAAAACCCTGTGTAGTCGGTTTTCAGGCGCGTGGCGTCCAATTCGATGCAGCGCAGCGGGAACTGATAGTACTCTTGATAGTCTTCGCGCCCGGTGCGACGGCGGAACTCTTCCAACAGGGCAGGTGAGAAAACGAAGTCGAAGCCGACCTTTTCCGGTTGTTGGCGGCGAAGCGCACGCAGGATGTTGTCGCGGTTGGTCATGATCTCATTCTTCCACCGCTTTCACCCGCGGAATTTCCACAGGCCGTAGGACCTCTTCTGGATCACGCGGCTCCACCGGCACCGCCTTGGGCAGCTCCACAGGTGTTGCCTTGGGCGGTTCAACCGGGGCAGCACGCGGCAATTCCACTGGGGCGGCCTTCGGCGGTGCGGGAGGAGTCGGTGGCGTGTTTGCCGGAGGCGCGTCAGAAGAGCGAGTGATGACGCGTTTGGGTTCCGGGGGCGGCTGGGTTTTGCGCATGCGGATCTCGACCCGGCGGTTGGGTGCCTGCTCGTTCGCATTGCCGCTCTTGACCAATGGCTCGAATTTTCCCTTGCCGCGGGTGATGATCTTGTCGCCATCCATTCGCAACGATTTGACCAGATACTCCCTAACTGCCGCCGCGCGCCGCCGCGACAGGTCGAGGTTGAAGTCATCTCCACCCACCAAATCCGTGTGGCCCTCGATCCAACAATAGAGCTTGGGATTGCGGTCGATGAGCAGGCCAAGTTTCATCAAGCCAACCTTTGCGCTTTCGCGCAGTTCGGCACTGTTGAAGTCAAATAACAAATCGCTCGGCAACATCGTCCGCTTGTTCACCAGCACGTTGGCCGGCAAGCCGATAAGGGCGTCAAGTGAGGTCACTCCATCCAGAGCGGCGGCCTTCACCTTGCCCCGCGCACCCTTCTTCAAAAGGTCTTCTGCGAATTTGCCCAAATCCACTTCGTCGGCCTGCACGGTGCCAGGGTCCACCGTGATTTGGCCGGTGGCAGCCGGTGGCAGACTTTGTTCCGCCCGCCCAAAATCAGGCAGATCCGTTTCAATCTCCATCGCCGCAGAAAATGCCCTAGCCACTGCTGCCGGTTCCCCCTCAGCAGCCGGATGTGTCATCCGTAGCGCGTACTCGGCCTCCACCACCGACGGCTTCATGTCAACATCTTGGTCTTGAGGTAATTTTGCAAGCAGATCCACCTCCTCAAGTAAGGCGGCTGAATTGGTGGGAGGGGCCACCAAAGCCTCAGGCGGGGCTAGTTTCTCTGGCTCGATGGGCCGCACCTCCACTTGCTGCACGTTCATCCGCTCGGTTACAATTTCGCTGGCACCGGAGTATTGATGCCCGATGTGCAGATGATCCAGAACCAGAAACACCGCCACATGCAGCAGGATCGATACCACCATGGCTACGCCTGCCCATCGGCCAAGGTGTTCGGGCCCTGGTAAGCGATAGGTTCGTGCGTCCCTTGCGGTGTTCCATGAAAAGACTTCGGCCACAGCGCGAGCTTACCCTCAACAATTCCCGCTGGCAATCCTGCTGAATGGTTTTATCATGTCTCTTCGGAAATTTTCGATCAATCCTCTCCCCCCAATACCTATGCCTGCCAAAAAAGTAGCTGCCACCGGACCTGCCACCACTCCCCCAGCTAAAAAGCCCGCTGCTAAAAAGCCCGCTGCCGCCAAGCCCTTGGCTGTGCCGTCAGCGAAAAAGACGGCCTCCAAGAAGGGTGTCGCCGCCACAGCTGCCCCAACCAAGCGTGCTGCCGTCCCCGCCG
>JBAXCM010000311.1:0-5803 GCA_037141475.1 Verrucomicrobiota bacterium
AGGCACGGCTCATCTGTAACTATCACTTTTTCCGCATTTTCCGCACCATGGCAACCAGCGACATGATGCCCACTGCCAGGCCGATGAGGAGCGAAGCGAGGCGCAGGTGCCATTCGATCTGCTCTTGATAGGACGTGATGACGCCCAACACCGGGGAGACGGTGCCGACGATGGCTTTGGAGACGTAGTCGAGGTCGATTTCGATGGGCGGGCGCATGGATGTTAGAAGTGGGTCATTCGCGGCATGATTTCAGCAGGTCGGTGATCGCCGCGTCGGTGGCTCCGGTCGCCGCAGCAAATGCCGGGATGGATGCGACAAGCAACGGGTCGGTGGTCAGAAGAATTTGCGAGTCGTCCCAATCCTTCTGGCGGGTGGGATTGGCGGCGAGGAAATCGTCGAGCATGGCTTCGAGGCCGAGTTCGCGGAGCTTGCGGCGAACCGCGAGCTTGCTGACGGCAAACGGGACCACCTCGTCAACTTGGGGGTAGGTGGTGGCGTAGGCGTCGATCAACTTGGCGTAGGCGCGCTCGAACGCATCGCGCTGGTCGGTGTCGAGATCGGGAAGGTCGTCCGTGAGCGACTCGGTCACCGTGGGGGCAGGAATGCCGATGGCGGTGCAGAGCGCCGTGACTTGGTCTTCGAGGCGGAACCAATGGATGCCGCCTTTCAGATCGAGCGCCAGCGGCAGCACGTCGAACGGAGTGCCGACCGCCGCAAGGGCATCGTCAACACTCATGCCGCGCTCGAAGCAGGCGAGACGGAACGCATGGAGCGGATCGCGCATCAGACCATAGACGGACTCACCGGTCTCGATCTCGCCACGGGGACACAGGACGTGCCACGGTTGGTCGGTCACACCATCCGGCAGGGCGGCCCGCGGAGCGTCGGGGTAGTGGGTTTCGATGATGGCACGGCAGATCGCCAGTCCGACAGTGCCGGGACTGAAGACTAACGCTTGTTGGTTGGGTAGTTTGATAATCATAAGTTAGGCGCTTCCACCTGGGGTTTCGATCCATCCCATTGAATTTGCTATGCTGACGTTGCTCGATGATTCACCGACGTTACCATCCAGTTGAATGGTGGGCATCAACACGGTGTTACCAAGGGCCGAGAAAATCGCATTGATGCAAGCTGTCGTCAGGTTGTTGTAACGCAGGTCGAGACAGGCGTACCAACCCTGCATCACCGTGCCGGTTTTGATCGTCAGTCCGGTACTCAGCATCAGACAGTAGCTCACCGAGAAGTTGTACATCGCCGTTGCAATCCCGGTCAGGTTGAGGGTCGAAAGGGCACCGCACGAGATGAGGTTGAAGTAGGTGCAGGACGGCTGCGAGCCAACGGTCAGGCTCATCAGCGAACTGCAATAATTGATCAGACAAGTATAGTTGCCAGGGGGGACGGTGAGGGACGACAGGTTCGCGCAACTGTAGAGGGTGAGGTTGGTCACATTGGCAGTGCCGAAATTCAGGGCGGTAAATCCGCCTACCGTTTGAAAGTTCACCGAGTAGGTGCCAGACGACGGCAGCGCGACGGTGCCGCTGAGAGTCATATTGGTGAACTGAATCGTGCCGGTGATGGTGACTCCGGTAAAACTCACGGTTGAGAACATCAAAGAGGCCCAACTCAGGGAGTTGATAGTCTTCCCGGTCAGGACTGGTGCGGACGCCAACGATGAGCAGTATTGGAGCGCAAACGTCTGGGTGATCGACGTCAGCGAGGAAATGTTCAGCGTGGTGAGCACGCCCAGTGATTGCAGGGTGAGGTTCTGCACGGTCGTCAGAGCTCCCATGTTCAACGACGTCTGAGCCGTGTTGTTGAGGCACTCGACAGTATTCGCGCTGGTCAGGCCGGTCAGATCCACGCCGGTCATAAGCTTCTGATATTGGAGGCTCAACGTGCCGATGCTGGTGAGGCCGGGGAACGTCAGAGTGCCGGTGGCCCCGGTGTTGTTGAGCGTCAGATAGCTCAGCGACGTTCTGGGCGGCGGGGTGAAGACATACTTCGGGCAGTTCGCGACAGAGATGGTTGCCAGCGCGGTGCAGGCCGATAGATCAATCTCGGTCAGGTTGGGGCACTCCTCAATATCGAGGTAGGTGATTGCGGTGAACGCCCGCAGGTCGAGGCGCTTGCCGCGAAACCGCTTGATCGTCAGCGTCGTCAAGAGCGGCAGCGTGGCCGGCAGTCGAAGATCGGCTAGGGCGGGCGACTCAAGGAGCAACGTCACGAGCTTGGTGCATTTTCTCAGGTCAAGCGTGCGATACGTCCCGCCGGGCAGCGACAGGTTGGTGAGTTCCGTCAGGTTCGACACGTCAGCACCGCAGAGGCCGGAAATGTTCAGGAGCGTGATGTCGCCATTGTAGGTGATGCCGTCGCAACTGTTTCCGCTCGAATCGCACGGATAGATGCCAAACCCCTTGGTGAGCCGCCCGTTGTAGGGCGAGGCGATGGCCGTGCCAAAACTCGGCACTATGTTCGTGCCGGAAGCACCACCGGATGTCGGTGCCTTCGCCCCCATCGTGCCGTCCCAGCGCATCGCCTTGGCGTAGCCTGTGGAAGTTCTCACCGTCAGGCTCGGGGATGCCGCACCACAGAACAGACCGTGGAACGCCTTCTCCCACACGGCGGTCGTGTAGGTGAAGGGCGTGGGGTCGAGAACGACGGGGTCGAGCATCGGTTCGTCGCCAAAGTTGGCGTTGGCCAAAATCAACTCGGTTGGGGTGAGTGGGCGGCTCGTGTCGATGCGCGGGGCGCGGGCGGATAGCCATGCCTCCGGGCTTGGCATCGACTGGGGAGTTCCCTCGGTGCCCCGGTTCACGTCGTTTTCAATGACGACTTCGAACGTGCGCGTGCTGACCGGTGTGCCTGCCCCATCGACCCAGGTGATTTCCGCCATGGCCGTTAGGGTGGCAAGCTCGGTCGATCCGCCGACGCCAAGGGCGGTGTTCAACTCGGTGGTGTTGAAACTCGGAGCGCAGACATAGACGGGAGCGACGGCGCCATCGGCGGGCATGACCCAGGTGGTCGCATGCACGAGGTAGCCACCGGCATAGTTGGCCGCAGCCTTGATCCCGAATTGCATCGCGAGCGTTGCGCGGTCGCCAATCAGCGAATAAACGCTCGCGCTGCTAGAGAGGAAGGCGACTTCGAGGGTGGCGGCATCCCCGCGCTTGAACCGCAACGAGGTTACGGGGCTGCGGAATCCGGGGGCCTCGATGAGTTGCAGGGTTTCGAGATCAACATAGAGCTTCACGGCGCTGGCGCGGGTGTCAACGTGTCGTCGTACTTGCACGGGTGGCGGAACCTGCGCGGGTTGGGATTCGGCGGCGTGGCCGTCACATGGCCCGGGTTGAATTTCATCGTGCCGCAATGATAGAGTGGTTCATGGTGGTCGCGGTTGATCCGGGCAATCGAGCCCCCCGCCCTGGCAATCACGCTCGGCGCGGCAATCTCGGTGAACACCTCGCGGGTTTCGGCGGCCGATTGTTCCCACCAGTCGAGGGCGCGGGCAGAGACGCGGAACAGGGCACCCAGGCAGTACCAATCGGCCCACGGCGGCGTTGTGGCATGGCTGAACCATCCATTGCCGGGGCTGTCGCTGCGGTGGGAGAGTCGTGTCCACAACCCGTCGTGCTGCATGTCGGCGGTCGTTTCGATCAGACGCAGCCAAGTTGCGGGTGAAGCGGATACGTCGGCCTCCGCGCACCAGACATGATCCGCCTGGATACTGTGTCGCCTGACGGCCTCAAGGCAGTGCAGGTGGTTGCGATACCAATGCTTCTGGTGGAGCGGGCGCTCGTCGGTGGGCAGCCACTCGGACGGCAGGTCAACCGGCAACGCGCCCGGCTGCGGGCGATCCACCGGGGAGACGCGGAAAAACCGGACACCGGCGGCTTGCATGGTGCGGTCAAGGATTTCGGCGCGGTTGGGATACCCTGCGGCGTCGGTCATGATTACGGCGACATTCATTGGCTAGATGTTGTAATAGTTGGAGGAATATCCATCGCAACCGGCCTCCATTTCATCGGGACCGCTGGAGGTGATGAGTCCGTCGTTCCATTCCAGGCGCATGACCTCGTCGCCGTCGCAGTCCTTCCACACCCGCGAGCCCTTTTTGCCATTGCCAATCACCCTGACGGTATCGACATCAGTCACGACCTTGATTTGTTCCGTCACACCGGGATCCGGCGAGTCACCCGAGTAATAGTCACGACCGTCGATTCGCCGGAACTTATAGGTGTTCTCGGCCTCGTCGTGTTGCTTGTACACTTTAGCGCCCGTTCCGACATTCTCGCCATACCACAGTTGCGCCCAATGCTCGATGTCGCTTTGCTGGTACTCGACAATGAACGGAACATCGTCAACGAGGATCAGTTTGAACAACTTGACGTAGTAATCGCCCTCGCCACCGGAACCTTCCGGGTCGGGGGGATAGTAATGGGTGCCGTCGTGCAGATTCGCGTCGATGACGATTTCAGGAGCGTCGGAAAGCAACTCGCCTTTGTCACTCGTGTGGTACCGGCACCACGCAATGTCGTTCTCACGCATCGTTAGTCTCGGACGCGGGATTGTGTCGAGCGGAATGCCGCCAGCTTTAGGCATGTGAAACTCGACGTGGGGATGGCCTTCGGTCTTCGGGTGGCGCTCGATCACCCATCCCTCCATCATCGTCACCTTGTATGAGCTTCCCTCCTTCTGGATGGCGATGACTGAGAAGGGTGGCTGCCCTTTTTGATGGATCATGGGCGGCGGCATCGAGTAGCTGAATCCACCCGACGAGGCGGATAGCTTCAGCCCCACGCCGGGACATGGCGTGCGGGCCGAGATGGCATCCAGCATCATGTTCCAGTCGCTTGCCAGTACCGGGTCACCCGGCTTTTTCATTGGAGGGAGTTTCATGAGGGCGAGTAGAGGTCGGCGTCCCAGCCTCCGGGGTTGCTTGCCAGCCATTCGATTTCAATGCGGAACGCCTTCCCGTCCTGCTCCTGAGTCACGCCGTTGCGCAACCAATTGCGGTTCACCGCCAGCGCGGGGACAGGTCCCTCCGGGGTGTCGATCTTGGCGATCATGTTGAGTTCCACGGATTTCACCGGCTCGTCACTTTGCCATGACTCCTTCCAGGTGATTTTCGGCGAGTAATAACTCGTCTCCCCCCGCTCGACCTTGGCGAGAACTTCCTTGCCCAAGGCGCTTTCCACAAAGTCTTCCATGTCGTTCCCCTGGTCGTCCTTGTCCTTGCCCGCCATGATGAATTTGATCGCCTCCACCTCGTAGGCGGGCAGGTCCTTGTATCGGTGGTGGGTCAGGATTGGTTCCTCGCTGACAGACAGGCCCATCGAAAAGGTTGCGTGAGCCTTTTCGTTGTCCTTTTTCTCGACGCCTGAATACTGACAGGTGATCTCGGCCACATCGCCTTCGCTGTAGCCTACCGACGCCGACGTGAGGGTGATGAACGTGAGTTCCGGGTGGCAGGAGCCAATGCGCGGCATGAGCGCCACGGCCGACGCGCGGTGGCATAGATAGATTTGGGTCGCCGTCCATTTCCCCTCCTTATCGACTTGGATCGACCCGTTGGGCTGTGGATAGAGTTTACCTGGAATGATTGCTATATGAGTGGACATGGCGAGGTGGAGTTAGCCGAATGCGGCTTGGCGGCCGCCGGAGAGCTTTCTGACGGTTTCATGCAGGCCGGTGATGATCAGGTTGGTGTCCCTGGTGAGCCGATTGTTCTCCCGCTGCATGTCGAGAAATCCAGACCCGTACCCGCCGCCCCCGACTTTGCCCAGAGTGGTGACAACAGGGTCG
>JBAXCM010000312.1:0-5788 GCA_037141475.1 Verrucomicrobiota bacterium
CCTAGCCGCTGTGGAGCAGCAACTCTCCTCGCCAGAAACTCGCTACGTCGGAGCCACACTCGTTCGATTGGAAAAACTCGGCCTCACTCCGGCCGACGCGAAAGACCAGATTGCCCTTTGTCTGGGCGAAGCCATGGATCAAGTTTTGCGCCACCACCGGCCATTCGACCAAGCCGCCTACCGAGCCTCGCTCGACTCCTTGCCTTTCCCCGACGATGAGAGACATGACGCACCTGATTCAATCTGATATGTCTGTGTTGTCCCTGCATTTCAACGGAGGGCTAGGGGGAAAGGTTTTTGATTCGCACTTGCAACCGCGACTGTCGCGAGCCATCCTCTAGGCATGCAATTTCAAGAATAAGAACTCCCATAAGCCATCAAACCACCGATAAAATATGAACGACATCACCTATCCCAGAAGTCCCAGAGAATCCATGGCCGGCTGGATTTACCTCCCCCGCTATGTTGATAAAATCCGCCTGCACCTGGCCGGTAATCTGCATCCCGATTACCAGCCAAACTTTGGAAAAGGCTTCGATGGCATGTGGCTGAATGCCGCTGGCATAACGCACGAGAAGATGATTGAGGTCGTGCAAAATTCACTCACTGACGGCGAGGTCTGCGACTGGGTCCTGGAAAATATCAAGGCGTCAGCAGCCGCGAAATCGGCTCACCGCGAGACCATGCTCAACCGTCCCACCCCGGACGACACGACCGGCCAGGAGCGCCTCCACCAACGCAAAACTGAAGCGGGTATCGCCGGACGCGACGACATCAAAACCTTCGTCGATCTGATCGACGCAGACGAGAAACGGATCTGATTTCTCATGATGGTTCTACCGCCAGTCCATGGCTCCAAAATCCCGGCAACACGACCCGCATGAGCCACAAGAGCACCCGCATTGCCGAAATGATCGCGCCCTTCCGAGGACAAGATCTGGACGCGCATTACCTTGGCTTTTTCGACTGCTTCAACCGGCAGATGTTCTACGAGGCGCACGACGTGCTGGAGGATATTTGGCTGGCCGACCGTTACGGCGCAAACGGTAATTTCTACAAGGGTCTCATCCAACTGGCTGGAGCTTTTGTGCATTTGCAAAAGAACCGGATGCGTCCGTCTGCAGCCCTGTTCAAGCTGGCGCGAACGAACTTGGAAAAGTATCCAGACGTCCACGAGCGGCTCAATCTGGTCGCGGTCCTGGCGATGATTTCGGACTGGCAGCAACGGCTGGAACAAGGCCAGTTTGTTCTCAATCCTCTGGCCACACACACCGCGCCGGAAATGAGGACGCAGATGTGTCAGTCCTGCGGGCAGTAAGCCACCGATAGGACGACCGCCTGTAGCCGACACTTAGGGAATCCGACTTGCTCGCAGCGTTGCCGAAAACGAGGTCGAACCCTGAGTTCTGAAACTTGGCAAAGTTCGTGGGTGTCAATTCGGCCATAGAGATATAGTCAGTCAATTGTGATCCACGAAAAAATCTCAGGGCTGGGTGACTCTTACGCGGAGAAATCCTTTGCCGGGGAGTCCCTTGGAGGCTTGAAGACTGAAGGTGTGGTATTCCCAGCCAGTGCCGCTCAGATCAGGCAGCCCGGTGACGGATGGGGCGAGGGCGATCGGTGCCTCGATCACACTGGCTTCATACCAATCAAGGTCCATACTTCCTTCAATCGTGTAGCGGACGCCATCAATGGTAGCGGAGGGTGCTGGACTGCCGGAAAACCGGGCTCCAGCACGCACGGCGAGAGTCAACGCCAATTCCCGTCCGGTCGGCCCGGTTAGATCCGACGTGGAGATGGCTGTGAGACCTTTGGCGGAAGCGTCCGTTGGATCGCCTTTGAGTGCAAACTCGATGAAGTTCGGAACCCCGTCACCATCAGGGTCGGCAGTGGCGACCATGTCTGCTAGAGCAAGTTGCTTGAAGGTGCCAATCCACGCGGAAAATGCGCTGGGAGGCGACACAGGTTGCGGCTGTGGGGAGGTGACTGAGAGGTGGGTGGCAGGAGTGAATGATCCTGGCGAAAATGTGAAATAGCGGAGGAAGGCGATCTGGCCGTGCATCGAGCCGTTAGTTCCATCGTTCAGGGCGCCGCCGATATCCAGACTGCCGCCTGGATTTCCAGAGGTGCTGGCGAAACCTGCTGCTGCCGGTGTGTCGAGCACGCCATTTACATAAAGCTTTGTCACGCCGCCATCGCGGATCACCGCGAGATGTGTCCATTTACCGAGCGTTACAGATGCTTGGGACGCAGTGATGGATTGCCCGTGGCCAATCACATTGAATTTGCCGTTCTGGACGAAGAGCCCCAGGCCAGTCATGGGACCAGATGTCAGGGCACCGCCGCCTTCGCCATTGCTCCAGATGAAATCGAATCCGTCGATGGAATTGATGCGGGCCCAAGTTTCCACTCCGAACGATCCACCGGTCTCCATGGAAAACTGGCCGCCGCCATTGCCGGACGTTAGATAGCCGCTGCCAGTGAAACTTGCAGAAGTGCTAGGGAAGCCCGTGACTGATCCTCCGTTAGGATTGAGGTTCACATAGACCGGTTGGGTGTCGCCGGAGTTACGGAAGGCCAAGGCTGGAGCGGCCGCGCCACTGCTAGTGACCGGCACATTGAGTGTGGCAGAGGCAGTGCCTGTGAAGCGATATTCCGAGGCAATCAGAGGAGCCACGGTTCCGGTTCCACCACCGGTTGCGGCGAAGGCCGCCACATCCTCGGTTTGTGGAACCGCTGCGGCGGCGGCACTTGGCAGGGGAGGGCGATTGTGGGTCACACCAGGTGTGCCATACCAGTGCGAGACCAGCGCGTATTGCAGCCATGCGTCTGGCGTGGAGATCATGTTATAGGCTTCGACGTCGAATTTAAAATGGCTAGTAAAAGGAATGGCGTCGAGGCTTCGGCTGCGCGAACAGATATTATAGCCGTGGGTGTAGGGTTCGCCCGACCAGTCTCGGGTCTGGCCGCCGACGCGGATATTCGCGGCGAAGGGTGCGCTGAACTCATCGGCCCGGGTCGGCACCACGCCCCCAGCCCAGCCATAATAATCCTCCGTGCCGGTGCCGAATTGCGATGGAAATGCCGGTGGATTGAGGTCGCCATCCGCATAGATCTTTTCATCGCCTTCGCCCCACCACGACCACAGAGGATTGAGCACGATAAAGCTGTCGCCGACGTGGATTCCCGATCCCTGCACTTCGATAAAGTTCATGTCGCGGGGCGGGCGGGGAGCGTAGGGAACATCGGTCCACCAATGAGTGTGGAAATGAAAGGTATCGGAACCCCAACTCCACGGCCCGATGCGGGCTAGCAGCGCCACGCTTACGGGAGTGTTGGCGAGATTGTGGATGCGGATGTTAGCCCGGGATTGATAGGGCATGATCCAGCGGCAAATCATCGTGCCGTCGGCCTGCACCTCACGCTCCCACATGTGATAGGGATCGATTCCATTGACGTTGCTAAAAAAATCTCCCAACGGACACCAAACGGTGGTTTCGTCGTCGAAGCTCATCTCTAACACCGTCGAGCGCAACGCCTGGGCAAGGTTGGCGGCCTGTAGTCGGAATTGCAGGTGGCGCACCGCAGATGGCCCGGACGGCAGTTCTACCAATGCACTCTGGCGGGCTGCAATCAATTGAATGTAAGCAACCTCCAATCCGCCCGTGAAGGCGGCCGGATTGGCCAACTCCGCCCCGGTGCTCTGGATGAGTGTATGATAGGTCGTGAGGAATGACGGATTAAACGACTCGACGTTGGTTCCGGCTGCATAGCAGCGATAGTGAATTTGATAATAGAATGCCGCGCTCTCCTGGGTAATCTTGATACTTTGGCGGAACGGAATCGGCAGGTAAAGGCAGCCGGCACGCGTGGTGGCCTGACCAAAGGGAGTGGGCACCAGTCCGTTGCCACGCACCAGATCGATTAGATTGGCTGTCAGACGCGGCGTGGTTTCGCCATCAATATAAAATCGGACGTTGGTTCCGACGCGGTTGTTAAAGTCAAAATAGAAATACGGCGTCCAGATGCGGGTGATCACGCCGGGGCCGGTGTGTTCCATCATCACCGCTTCCGTCCTGCCTTGGTTCGTCTCGTAACGGATGACTTGGTTCGAATCGCTGTTAGCAAACCATCCGGCGGGATCCGTCGCCGTGACTGAGGCCCGGTCATAGCTACTTGCCTCCAGTGAGCGGTAGGGAAATGCCGCCGGATGGGTGACCACTGAGCGGTCCACCATCTCCGCCAGCAGCGAGCTGAAGGTGACTTGGTCTGCGGCCCGCAGACCAGCCGCCGGCCATGTTAGGGCAGCTGTGATTGCAAGCAGCAGGCGAGACAGCAGACGTTTGGGTGTTTGATGGAGCATAGTCAAATCCTCAAATCCTCTGCTCGTCTCGCCTGATCCGTTGATTCGTTAGGACTATTGTTCCACGCGGAGCCGGCCGAAGAGTTGGCCTTGGCCGACGGGCAGGGTGTAGGTGATAGTGGCGTCCGTGTTGTCCGGGCCGTGGGTAACTTGTGGCGTCCACGTCTTGAAATCCGGCGAGGTCTCGATCACGTAGGTGATGTCCGTGGCGATCGGCTGGCGCTTGGTGTAACTGAGAGTGTTGGCGGTTAAGGTGCCGATAGATCCGTTGGATACCGTCGGGTCAAGCCCGGCGATGGCGTATTCCATCAGGTTGCTAATGCCGTCGTGGTCCGGATCATCGCCCATGCCTTGTTGGCCGGTCGGAATCGTCCCGCCGTTGGCGAAGGTGCCGGCGATCCAACCGACGAAACCTGTGGGCCCGGAAAGGACGTTGAGCGAGCCGCCGCCGGTGAAGGCTCCGGATGGATTCGAGCGGGTATAGTTGCCAGCGGGCTGTTGGGTACCGTCAATGAATAACTTGCTAACTGTTTCGGTGCCGGTGAACGCCAGATCGAGTTTCGCGCCCGAAGCAACGCTGATGGAAATCGTTGACGACTCGCTGTTAGGATTGATTTGGCCGAGCGAGAGCGTGCCGCCGGTGATGGTGGTGTTGCCGCCGTAGGTGACGGGACCGGTCAAGGACAGGGTACCCGCACCGGTTTTGGTGATGCCGGCGGCGATATTATCCCAACTATTGATGACTGGGCTTGAAACCAGCAGGGTTGAACCGGATGCCACATCGAAGCGGGTGTTCCCGGTGATTCTGTTTAGATAGAAATTGGCGCCACCCATGGTGTTGGTGGTGATGCCGGTGCTATAGACCGTGCCGTTGAGGTTATAGCCATAGCCAAAGCCAGAACTGTTGTCGCCCGTCACACTGCCGCCATTGGTCAGCGTCAGCGAATTAAATGAATTCAAATGTCCATCGGTTGTCACCCTTCCGCCGTCGATCACAACACTCGCCGCCGGCGCGGTGGCTGCGTTGCCCAGCACGTCATGCGCCGTGAACCAGAGCGTGCCGTAGGCACCGATCGCAATGGTGCGGGAGACGGACGGATTGCCGAGCGGACTGGTCACCGGGTCGATACCGCCAGTGGCAGCACCGGCAGTCAGTGTGCCATCGTTGATGAAGACATCGCCGGAAAAGCCGCTAGTTCCGGTGAGCAACAGCAGACCGGTTCCTGTCTTGGTCAGGCTGCCGCTGCCGCCGATGGACGGAAGGACACGAACAAAGAATCCGTTGGTGTCGATGGTTCCTCCGCCAGCCATGAGATTGACGGTCAAGGGGCCGGCGTTATCCAAGAGGTTGATGTCGTCTGCGGCTTGCAGGATGCCTCCGTTGAAGTTGAAATACGCCTCACCTCCGCTGCCGTTGGCGATGGG
>JBAXCM010000313.1:0-5787 GCA_037141475.1 Verrucomicrobiota bacterium
GATCCAGACACCTCACGGGATGCGCTGTATGCCTTCACCGATTGCGAGTTATCGATTTCTCCCAATGCCTGCGTAATTACCGAGGGCAAGCCGCAGTTTCTCGGGGTCTCTGAGATTTTGCGGCGTTGCACCCATCAGACGCGCGACCTGCTCAAACGCGAACTCGAAATCAAACTCGGCGAACTCGATGAAAAATGGCACTTCAGCTCGTTAGAGAAGATTTTCATCGAAAAGCGCATCTACCGGGACATCGAGGAATGCGAAACTTGGGAGGCCGTGCTCAAGGCCATCGATGATGGCCTCACCCCCTACAAGAAGCTTCTGAAACGCGAGGTCACCACCGAGGACATCGTTCGCCTAACGGAAATCAAGATCAAGCGCATCTCCAAGTTCGACGCCTTCAAGGCTGACGAGGAAATCCGCAACCTCGAAAAGGCGATAGACGAGACCGCCAAGAATTTGCGCAACCTCACCCGTTTCACGATTCGCTGGTTTGAAGAACTCGGCAAGAAGTACGGTGGCGAGCGCGAACGTCGCACCGAGATTGCAGCGTTCGAGCGGGTGGATCGGATGCAGGTGGTGGCCGCCACGGAGACCCTGTATCTCGACGCCAAGAACGGATTCGCCGGCTACGGTCTCAAAAAAGAAGAGCCCGTCGAGAAGTGTTCGACCATCGATGACATCATCACTTTCACTCAAGATGGCAAAATGCGGGTCCTCAAAGTCGCCGAAAAAGTCTTCGTCGGCCAGCGCCCGCTGCGCGTCGCCATCTTCCGCAAAGACGAGGACCTGATCTATTCGATGATCTTCCGCGACGGCCGCGACGGCCCCATCCTGGCCAAGCGCTTCACCGTCGGTGGCGTCACCCGCGACAAAGAATATGACCTAACCAAGGGCAAACCCGGCACCCGGGTGCTGTACTTCGCGGTCCACAAAACCAACGAGGAAAGCTCCGCGCAAATGCTGCTCATTCACCTCAAGTCAGGCCTGCGGATGCGCAATCTCATCCGCCCCCTGCACTTTGCCGAGTTCGGCATCAAGAGCCGGGCCAGCGGCGGCAACCTCGTCACCAAACACGGCATCGAAAAAATCGTCCGAGCCCCCAAGGACTACGATCCGGCGGCGGGTGCCTGAGCCTCAGGGTTTTCCCCCTCTCACTGGAACAACTCGCAGGCGGCGTAGGCCATGCCGATGGCTGCGGCGGCATCTCCGCCGGTGGCCCATTCAAAACGAGTGGTCACTTGATCAGGATCGAGCGGGCTGAAGCGGTACACCGACCAAGCGCGGTCAGCGAAGCCTTCCTCGATCCAAGTCATGTAGAGGTCGCGGAAGGAGGTTTCGGCCAAGCCGCCGCCGATGATCACCAATCCCGGATCAAATACCCGCACCAAATCGGCGATCAAATAACCCAAAATAAACCCTTGCCGCCGGAAAATACCCACCGCCAACTCGTCCCCATCCTGCGCAAACTCCCGCAACCGAAACGCCTTCTCCTCAATCGAGGCCACAGTTTGATTGAGCGGATGCGCCGCCCACTGCGGCTTGGCCAACTCCAACCCAAGCCTGCGACGCAACGCCACCAGCGACACCCAGGCCTCCGAGCAACCCGTCAATCCGCACGAGCACGTCGGCAAACTGCCGTCATCCTCGCGGAATGGCACGCTGACGTGGCCCACTTCCAGAGCCATCCCATTGACGCCCTCATAACAACGGCCGCCGGGCAACACCAAGCCGCCGCCCAATCCTGTGCCGGGCGCGACGAGCATCAGGCTGCTGCTGTGATCCTTGCGCAGAGCATACTCACCCACCGCAGCGGCATTCCCATCATTTGTCATGTAAACCGGCACGCCCAAGCGGGCCGACAACAGCCCGCGAATATCGGTGCCCACCCAGTCGTCGCCCAAATTCGCCCGGCCCCAGATGACTCCGTCGCTGTTGGGTGCCGGCACGTCCAAGCCGATCCCGGCGATGGCCCCGCGTTCGACACTGGCAGCGGCTGCCAACTGCTCAATGGCCAACTCCAATTGACCAAAGGTCGCCTCGTAGCCGTCCTTCACTAAGCTGCGCACTTCCACCAATGTCCCGGCCTGTTGGCCCTGCGAATCGACCAAAATGGCCTTGACCGTTGTGCCCCCGATGTCGAGTCCTGCAAAATAGGAAATATTGGATTTCATGGAAGTCGTTAGGGAATGATGGAGGTTGGGCTGGAAAGATCCTCGGGAATAAAAATTTCCGAAGGCCGGGAAGGCTCTCCAGTCCGACCCACTTTGTCAAGACTCCGGATCATTTGTCTGCCCTTCTGCCCGGGCTAGCTCAGGGCCACACCGCTTTGGCTCAGTCGAGGCGCCAGCGGAAAAGTCCACCACAACGAGTCGGCTGGAACTGGATTTCCATTTTAATGGCGGTGGTGGTGACGGGATCAAAGGTGGCGTCGTTGTACTTATCCATCTCGCAGGCTAGTCCCTTGGGATTGGGGACGGGTTTCCATGAGTCGCCGTCTTTGTAGAACAGGGCGATGGATTGGGGGACTCGCACGCCGCCGTTAGGATACTGCTCATCCATCCAGTAGGTGCGGCTTTTCGACAGGCTGCGAGGTTTGTCGAAGGGCATGATGATCCATTGTTTGGAGCCGCCGAGGCTCGAGCCATACATCAAAAAGCACTTGCCGTCGCCCCGCGAACTCTTCGGGTCACTCGCATCCGTGATCGTCTTCAAAATCCCCACATCCTCAGACCACGACGACACCGGATCCTGATACTTCGGCCACGGCTTGGCATCCGCACCCTCGCCAATGACCGGCAGGGCGGTCATGCGCAGGCGGCAGGCACCCATCGGCAGCATCGTCACCATCTCGGTCTTGGTGTCCACTTTGACGGGGGACGACTGGAGCCGGTCAACGGTGCCCCAGTAGTTTTCACCCCATGTTGGGATCCGGCGGGCGTTGGCCTTCAACTCGAGCGGCGCGGACTCCAAGGCAAACGGTTGCTCGTCGGCCGGCCAGGCTTTTTTCACCAGAGTGAAGGATTTGGCGGGTTGCGCCGCATCCACCACCAGCCCGTAATTCCATGGCGAAGTCGGCTTAATCTCCCAAGCCGGCCATGCCGCCTTCGGGTCCATATTGCCGTGGCGCACATAGTTTTCGCCAATTTTGATAGAATATGTTAGCGGTCCGCGGTTGACCGAGACGCTGTCCTTGTTCTTGGCCCATCGGGTGAGCTTCACTGGCATCGGCAGCTCCAGAACGAGCTTGTCTCCGTCCTTCCATGTGCGCTTGATGCACACCAGCTGGCCACCCTTGGCCTCCAGCGTGGCAACAGCGCCGTTAATCTTGATAGACGGCGCGTCGCACCAGGCCGGGATGCGCAAATAGAATGGGAAGGCGACGCTCTTGGCCAGCTTAAGGTTGAACTGGATGGCTTCGTCAAACGGATATTTCGTAGCTTCCTCGATGGTCACCTTGCTGCCGTCGCCGACCTGGGCGCTGAGCGTGCAGGGGGCATACATCACGGCGGCTAGGCCGCTGTCTGGGGTGGCTTCAAACAGGCTTTCGACGAAATGCGGCCAGCCGACGCCCACGTTATGTTGGCAGCAGCGGTGGTTGTGCGGGTCCATCACCTGCATCTCACCGTCATTGCACAGCGATGGGGCCTTGCTGCGGGCGTCGGAGTTGGACTGGTTAGGACTAGTTAGGTAACGCAGTGCCTTGCCGTCGGCTGTCATGGTGGCGGGGAACGTGTTGAAGGCGATATTTTCGCAGCGGTCCATCCACTTGAGGTCGCCAGTGATGCGGAAGAGGATTTGCTCGGAAAACATCATCTCAACAGCGCCGCAGGTTTCTATCGCCTGCTTCGGGTCGCCATAGCCAGGCCTGGCGAACTCGTCGCCACCGAACATGCCACCGGGCACTTGGCCGTACTGGTCGTAGAGCGCTGTCCAATTGGAATCGGCGATTTCAAGGTATTTCGGATCCTTGTTTTGCTGATAGAAAACAGCTGGTTTACGGAACCCCTGGCAAGTTTGGACATTGTGGCCGCCACCGATCCGGTCCATCCACTTCTGGCCGGTGCGCATGAGTTTTTCACCAAGTTCCAAGAGCTTTGGATCGCCGGTGCGGTTGTACAGCCAGTACACCATGTCCATGTTATCACTGTTGCGCGATACCCCCCAGCCACCTTGGAAAAACTTCTTGTCGTCCAATGTCAGTTCGTAATGGCAGAACTTCGTAAGCAAATCGAGCACCCGCTTGTCACCACTATAATCATAGTAAAAACGATAGGCATACATCATATTCAAATGCGGCATCAAGTCCGGCTCCTGGCCGTTGAGCCCGGACAGCGCCTCGGTGCCGAAGTAGCCATTGGGCCTCTGGCCCGCCAGCGACGGCTCGAGCCATGCCTTGGCCTCGGCTACCAGCTTGGGATCATCGAGCAAAAATGCAGCAGCTGCATAGCCGCGCAGCCAATACGGCACTTCCTCCCAGTAATTGTCTCCCTTGCCGGCTGGATCCAACCAAGCGTTGTTCTTCTTGGTGAGGAACGGGCTGATTTCGCCTAGGTGGCCGTGGAAACCATTCGCTTGGAGCTGCAATTGTTTGAGCAACCAGCCCTGCGGTTTGACGGTGCAGAGTGGCAGTCGGATGTAGGGGCTGGCCAGCAGCGGTGCCTTGTTGCCGGGATAATACGGGTTGCTCGCGGCAACATCGGGCCGGTCGACGACTGCCACGCTGTCGGCGGTGGCAGCGTGGGCACCCAGAGTCAGGGCAATGGCGGATAGAACAAGGAGGTGTTTGTGGGGCATGGCGGTGAGAGGTGTGCACGCCGGACATGTTACCTGCCCGGCCAACCCGTTCATGAGACTAAATCCCGGGAGTTGGGACAACAGTCATTTTGCGAAACCGCTGTCCAATTTGCGAAATTCGCAATCGTAGCGGGTCTGGGAGATCCTGCTTGAGGACATCACGGTCTTTCGCGGCTTCCAGAAGGGTGTACTGCCACAAGGGTGTTCTCAATTCCTTGTCTGCGATGCAATTCCTGCAAGTTCGGTGCTTCCGGGACACCATTTCCTGTCCATAGGTGCAGGGACGTTGGCTGTCAGAAGAGGTCAGTGTCCGGGACCTCTGAGGTTCGCTCACAGGCTTGCTAGGGACCCTTCGGTGACGCCGAGCTTTTCGAGGGCCTGGACATGTTCGAGGAGGGCTTGAGCAGTTAGAAGGCCGAGCATGAGGTCCTGGTAAGCGCGGATCGTGACGGCAGCCTGTGCGGCTGATTCATCGAGCAATTCAACGCGGAATCTGGCAAGGCCGGTGGCGCGGAGGGCCTCATAATAACGCGCGCCAGTTTGAGCCTTGCCATTGAAGAGGGTGTTGCGGCAACCCACGTCGGCCTGCAACCGGTGAAGCAAGCCGACGCGGTCGCGCAGGTGGACGACGTGATTTTCACAGGGGCGGCCACAGTCCTTGTAGGTGGTACCGCTACTGAGGAAGGCACAAAAAACACAGTGCTGCATGTGAAACAACGGCATGTGTTGGTGGAGGGTCAGCTCAAACCAGGCCGGCGGAGCCGCTTGAAGCAGGTCGAGCACCTGGGAAATGTTCAAATCGTAGGATAGCGTGAGAAGATCGAGGTTCGCCGCCTCCATCAGCAGCTTGGCGGTGATGGGATTGGCCACATTGAGGGAAAAGTCGCCGGTTTTGATCAAATCGCCACGATCCTTGTAATAATGCAGCTCGGTCTCCTTGGGGATTCCTCCTACGTCCTCGCGGCTCTGGAGAACCGGCTCGACGGTGGC
>JBAXCM010000314.1:0-5748 GCA_037141475.1 Verrucomicrobiota bacterium
GGAATTCCCAAGGGCTGGCCAATTGCCGCATCCGCACAAGTGCGAGGTGGATGCTGCCTGAACTCATGCCCTTACCCTCCCAGTCGAAGCGATCACGAACCGTTTGTTTTGAATAAATGTGAAAAGGCTCGAGTGCCTCGACTTGGTCCCAGTCTGTCAGAGTGATGGCCCACAGTGCCTCAACATGATGGGTGATGCGGATGGGGTCACCCACCTTCCACTCGGGTAGTGGGGTGACTCTGCCCTCGCGAACTTGGTCGCCTTGAACGTGGAATCGCGTTGGGAACAAGAAAAATGACTTGTGAGCAAAAGAAAATCCCTGACGCCCTTCATGAATGCCTCCCTTGCGAAGTAAAATAGCCTGTCGTCCGCTGGCCAACGCATCACAGACGACCTGCCATTCTTTAAAACCGGTGATTTCGTTCATGAAGACAGAAGAAGATTAGAAGACAGAAGATTGGGAGACAGAAGGAGACTAGGAGACAAGAGGAAGACGTGCCTGGCGCGGACCAAAGGCTCTACATTTTCTTATCTTGGAGCCCAGCGGACTTCTGTCTTCACGTTAGATCGTTGGCTGTGACGGACGTTTGCTCTCGCGAACCAAGGAGTCGGGCCTGCCGCACGACTTGGGTAGGAGTGGAATCAAAGCGGAAACTGTGACAATTGGGACAGATGTCAGTGGCACCGCCAACGATCGAGTTGCAGCCTTCACACACCTTGTATGCTGCCGGATTAGCAGCAATCTTGGCGGCGGCTTCAGCGCGCGTAGTGGGAGGTTTGGGGGCGGGCATGGCTGGATGAAAAAAGCGGCACCGAGAAAGCCGGTCCGCTTGTTTCAAGGCATCTGGTGAACCTGAAATCAGGCGAGCACGGCCAAAGCCTTGGCAGTTTTTCGCTTGAGATTGGCGGCCTTGTTCGGGTGGATGAGGTTGCGTTTGGCAGCCTTGTCCACGGCCGATGCGAAGATACTGGCGGCGCTTGCGGCAGCAGGTTGATCGCCCGCGGCGACGGCAGCGAGAGTCTTGCGGCGCAGCGTCTTCATGCGGGTTTTTTCCGAGCGATTGCGTTCGGTGCGGACTTCAGTTTGACGGACGCGCTTGAGGGCGGATTTCG
Source organism: Verrucomicrobiota bacterium (assembly GCA_037141475.1). Classification (GTDB taxonomy): domain Bacteria; phylum Verrucomicrobiota; class Verrucomicrobiia; order Verrucomicrobiales; family Akkermansiaceae; genus Luteolibacter. The sequence continues at coordinate 1,114 of JBAXCM010000314.1, forward strand.
TGTTGGCCATGGTATTGGGGGAGAGTTTGCCGGGCTTCGAGACGGCGAGCAGCGGAAGGTAATGACTCGCATCATGCTGTCAAGCCCTGGTTTCGTGGAAATTTTAGGATCGGCGTTTGGTGGATGTCGGACTCGGCGTCGGTGACTGCGGCTTGGCGGAAGTGCCGGCTTGGGCAGAAGTGGCGGCTTTGGCTGCAGAGGCAATTTTTGCCACTTCGGCAGCTTTGGCAGCTGCTTGAGCGGCGGCAGCTTTGGCGGCCTCCGCGTCTCGGGCAGAGGCAATCGAGGTATTGACAACGAACACATCGGCGCCGAGACCAACGCGGTTGTAAAGATCAATGACATCACGGCCCCCCATACGTATGCAGCCATAGGAGGCGGGAGTGCCTAGGCAGCGTTCTTCGGCGGTGCCGTGGATGTAGATGCAGCGGGCAAAGGCATGGCGGTTGGCGGCTTCTGTGCCGCGCAACCACAGGATGCGGCTGACGATCGGGTCGCGACCGGGGGCATCGGGGCGGATAACTTCGCCCGTGAGTTGGCGTCGTTTGAACACCGCTCCAGCAGGGGCGTTGTCGCCGATTTTCCGGCTCACTTCCATGCGGCCGAGGGGGGTACAGTAGCTGCCGTTGCGATCGCCTATGCCAAATTTGGAAGTGGAAATTTTGTAGGACTTGATGGGTTTGCCATCGCATACCAGCAACAAGCGCTGGTCTCGGACGCTGACGATCATTTTGTGCGCACCGTCCTTATCGTTGCAGCCGCAACCGGTGAAGGCGCAAGCGACGACCAAGCCACAACCGGCCAAAAGCAGGCGACGCAGCGGGAAGCCGGAGCGGTGGCCGGTGTTAGGGTTGATCGCGGAACGAGGCGTCACTGGAGAGAATGGGCGCGGCGGCAGGGAGCATGCGGGCGAGGGAAGACAGCGAGGTATAGAAGAAGCCCACGGGGAAGGGCAAAAGCAGGATGGCCGATGCCCAGCGGCCCTGCATAGTGGCCTCGGCGACGACGAATAGGAAGAAGAATCCGAAGAGCAACTCGACGAATGGGGTGAGGGTTTTCATCGCCTTGTAGCTGCTGTTTCTCCAATCCTGGCGCTTTGCTTGGCCGATGCCGTATTTGGGGGTGCGCACAAAGCCCGACTGATGATTGCAGAGAGCCTCGATGACGGCTTTGGCATTGCTGATGGACATACCGATGCCCAACGCGAGAAGCAGTGGCAGGTAGGGGATTTCCTTCCACCACGAACCAGGCCGCAACGCCTTTTGCGATACCAAATAGAAAAGAACCACTGATACCGAGGAGAAAAAGAAAATCGGCACGTTGACGATATAGTAACCGTATTTGCCGAAGTCTGGCTGGCAATGCTGGTTCGGATAGATCAAGAAGCACAGGCAGATGAGCATCAAGTAGGCAAAATTGGACGTCAGGTGAGCAGTGGCCTCCATTTTGATGAACAAAGGCACATCGGCCTTCCAGATGGCGGGAAGGACTTTTTTGCACACTTGGATGGAGCCTTTGGTCCAGCGGTGCTGTTGGCTTTTGAAGCCATCCATATCCACCGGCAGTTCAGCGGGGGTTTCCACGTCATTGAGGAAAATAAAGCGCCAGCCCTTGAGTTGGGCGCGGTAGCTGAGGTCCATATCCTCGGTGAGTGTGTCGTGCTCCCAGCCGCCGGCGTCGGTGATGCAGGACTTACGCCAAATGCCGCCGGTGCCGTTGAAGGTAAAAAAGCGACCTGAGCGATTGCGGGCTGTTTGCTCGAGTTCGAGATGACCATCGAGGAACATCGCCTGGATCCGGGTGAGCACGTTGAAGGTCCGGTTGAGGTGGCCCCAGCGGGTTTGGATCAGCCCGATGCGCTCATCCGTGAAGTAGTGGACGGTCTTCTGCAGGAGGTCCGGATTTGGGACAAAGTCTGCATCGAGAATGAGCAGGTATTCGCCCTTGGCCGTCTTTGTGCCATTTTCCAGTGCGCCGGCCTTGTAGCCAGTGCGGTCGCTGCGGTGGATGTGCTCGGCATCAAAGCCGCGGGCCTGAAGGCGGGCGATGCCCCGGCGGCAGATGTCCACGGTTTCATCAGTGGAGTCATCCAACAATTGAATCTGAATTTTTTCCTGTGGGTAATCGAGGGCGGCCACCGAGTTTAGGAGACGATCGACGACGTGCATTTCATTGAAAACGGGGAGTTGGATGGTGACCAGCGGCAGATCGGAGAAGAGATTGAGCGGTTGAGGGCGCTTGCGGGCATGCTTCAAATAAAGGAAAACGATGGTCAAGCGGTGCGAGCCGTAGCCTGCAAGTCCGATTAAGACCATGATGTAGCAAAAATACCAAAGGGGGGAAGACCAGTCCATGAAAGTGAGGGGAGGGATGATTGGGAAGCGCGGAATCGTCCGCAGGCTGACGGCCATCCACGGAACCCAATGTGCAATTGGGCAGGTGATGACACGGAAGAACGTGGGCGAACCGCAGACCGGAACAGAAACGACGATGCGAGTCAAGCGCTGATTATTCGTCGTCGTGCACCGGGGTTGATGCGCTAGGAGCGGGTCGGTTTGGTGTCCACGGGTGTAGGATGTGGTGGTGGCCGTGCCAATCGGGCAGGGCGTACGCGGAGGCCGCGACGGCACTGACGTAGAGCAAAGGGACGAAGAGGATTGAAAGACCGAAGGTCCCAAGCGCCATCAGCACCGAAATGAAGCCGGTGAGGATATTGCCAGCGATGAGCAAACCGACGCCGCTTGCGTAATGATGCTTGTACAGGTGTCCCAAACCGGGCAGCAGGCTGAGGATGGCGGCCATCTTATTTCGATCCGGCGTGTTCAGAACCGAGCGTAATTCATGCATGTTGTACCTCCTTTGACATGGAAAGGATGCCCTGCCACCGCGCTGCTGGCAAGCAAAATTTCCGCTGTAATGAGCGGCTTCGTTTCAAGCAATCGGCATTCGTCGAGCGGGGAACTGCCTCAAAGCCCACTCCACGATCACAAGAATACACTTACACCAAGGCATCGCGTGTTTTCTTTCCATTCACACTCATCCCGCCAGCCATCGAGCCCACCGCATTTCGCCATCCTTCCATCGAAAACCCCACAACCCAGCGCATTCTCTGCGATTTATCTCTCACATGCTCCCCCTGCCAGCGCTCCCACTGGAGGTGAGCAGGAGGGCGAAAAATTCTTGTTTGCATTGAGGCGTTGGTCTGGGACAGGCTGCCCGCATGGCGAAGGCGAATGACGAAAACCGCGTATCTATCAAAGTGTTCCTGTATGGAATTCAACCGCAGATTTGGCGGCGTTTCACGATTGGCATGGATGTGACGTTTCTGGCGCTCAGCGACGCGATTCAGTCTGCAATGGGCTGGGACAACAAGCATCCGCATGAGTTTCGTCACGGCAAGGGCAAGCGCCTCGTCGATGTGATTGGCCCGGTTGGCTTGGAAGACCAGACAGTGGGTGAGTTCCAGGACGAATCGCAGCTAACGGTGGCCGAGTATCTCGGCCGCAAGAAGCTGCCCATCCGAATCCTCTACCGATACGACTTCGCCGATGAATGGATTCATGAAATCGTGTTTGAAAAACGCCTGCCCGGCACCGGCCCCGCGGAAATGCTGGACGGAGCACGAGCCTGTCCACCAGAAGATTTCAGCGGTGCGTTTGCGTACATGAGGGCTCTCCACGGCGATGCCGAATGGATGAACCCGGGCTACGATCCGGAAGCATTCGATCCCAAAGCCGTGGATTTCACCCCAAAAAAGACCCGTCCGCGCCGCTAACTCTACTCTATTGTTTGGGTGAGGTCTCATCAGGCCAGAGTGGTGGCCGGGTGACTCGGGTCTTGATTCCTCGTCGGACCTGGTCATTTTGGCGTATTTTTATTCGTTTCTCTAACATGCGTCGGAGGTCTGCCTCATCCGGCGGACCTTAGCCGCGCCGGGGCAACAGCCGCTCCAAAATGAAGGTGATGTCGCCACTGGTGATGCTAATGGGTCCTTCCGGGGTGGCGGGGGCCGGAGTGTGCATGCGCTCCTGCGTCAGGAAGAGCAGTGCCAACATCACCAGCGCCATGTGGTGGTGCCAGGCCAGCCAGCCGCGGGTCTTCTAGTCCGCCATTCCCACCTCGCTCTTGCCATCGCGGAAGTTGCGCTCGACCCCATCGGCCACCAGCAGGCGCGGATCCTCGTCGGCCGGGTCGTTGCTCAGGGCGTAATGGCGGCGGGGGCCCATAGTTTTGCCGCCCTTGTTGGTCCGTGCGTCGGGATCTTCCCAAGCAAGCAGCCACCAGACTTTCTGGACATCGCCTTCGACCACCCACACGCGTGCTTTAGCCCGACTTTCGCTGTTCGTGCGCTTTTCTGATTCAAATCATTGAGATTGCGTTCATTTTCTCAAAAGGTCTCCACCACAGGCATTGGATTTCTGATTTCGGGCGGGGGCTGGGCGGGCAGGGTGAAGCCGAGTTGGTCGAGCAGTAGCTGGTGAAGCTTTTCGGGCTTAGTGTAGCGCTTCATGCGCAGTTCGCAGCGTCGGTAGCAGGGATGGTCACATCGAGCATCTGGATCTCGCTCATCCGCTCCAGCACGCTGCGGGAACTCAAGCCAGTGGCCGCCTTCTTGTTGTATTACTCAAGGGTGAC
>JBAXCM010000315.1:0-5728 GCA_037141475.1 Verrucomicrobiota bacterium
GCTTTCATCAAGGTCGAGAACGGCGAGTGGAAATCCCCGATCGTCAAATTCTTCTCAGACGCCGAGAAGGCCGCACTCACCGAACGGCTCGCCATCGCGGAGGGCGACCTGATTTTATTCGGCGCGGACAAATGGGAAACCGCCTGCGAGACGCTCGGCCGCGTCCGCTTGCGCGTGGCGGATATCCTGGAACTCGTCAAGGATCCGGCCCAGTTGAATTTCCTTTGGATCGTGGACTTCCCGCTGCTTGCGTGGAGCGAGGAGGAGCAGAAGTGGAATGCGGTCCACCATCCGTTCACACGCCCGCAGTCCGAGGACGCCGCGCTGTTGGAATCCGGCGAATACGCCAAGGTGCGCGCAGTGGCCTACGACGTCGTGCTTAACGGCTACGAACTAGGCGGCGGCTCAATCCGTATTCACGAAAAAGACCTCCAAGCTCAAATGTTCCATGTCCTGGGCGTCGGCCCGGAAGAACAGCAAATCAAGTTCGGCCACCTCCTCGACGCCTTCCGCTTCGGTGCCCCTCCCCATGGCGGACTGGCCCTCGGCTTGGACCGCATTGCCATGCTCATCGCCGGCGAGGACTCAATCCGCGAGGTTATCGCCTTCCCGAAGAACAACAAGGGTGCCGACTTGATGTCCCACAGCCCCTGCCAGATCGAGACCAAACATCTGCGCGAGGTGTACGTCCAATCCACATGGAAAGGCTAACTGGTGCGGCGGTTTTGATAGGAAAGGATCAGGCTGGCCGATATCCAGCACGCGCCGACAAGGCCCATCAGCACCAAGCCGCAGTATTGTTGCGTTTCCATTTCCCACTTGGAATACCCAGGTCTGCTTCCCTTGCCAGCCTCCGAGGTTGGCTCCGGCCGCTTGCCTCCGGCAAATGGCAATGGCTTTTTCAGCGCCAGAAAAATATTGCGCAACCCCTCATTGCGATAATCATTGCGAAAAGTCTCGGCCTCCCGGACTAACAAATCTATCCGCTCGTTTACAAAAAACTCTGACGCCGGACGTGCCGCAGCCTGCTCCGGCCACACCTTCATGGTTTTTACCTCGAGTTTATTGCCGTAGCGGGCAAACCGCGCAATGCGCGACACCAACGCAGCGGCTTCCTCCGGCGTCTGCGCGCCGGCTGCCAGTAAGCGCCGAAGCCCTTCCTTGAGCAATTCGAAGCGCTCGGCTTGCACCGGAGTCATCTCACCGCCAGCGTCGAGCATGGCATCAATCCGGCTCTGCAAACCAATGCGCTCCACCTCGAACGGGTTGCGGGTTGCCTGCGCCACCACCATGCCTTCGTAGGCAAAGCGCAAGGGCATGAACGCGGAGGGCACCGGCGAACCGCCGCGCTCGCGATTGAGCGGCACCTTGTCAAACAAGGCCCGGTTCATTTCCCGATAGGGCACCAGCGCGCCAGCCAGAAGCATTTGCGGCACCAACAGCAAAGGCACCGCAGTGAGCGCCGCACGCTCGGTTTTGACTACGGCGGAAACCACCAGCGCCAAAGCTGTGCCGGTCCATGCGGTCAAGGTCATCCACAGCCAATGCTCGACAAACATCCCATAGATATCCAAAAAGTAGTCTCCCACAAGCACGTACATCAGGCATTGGGCGGACGCCACCATTCCGAGAGCCACAAATTTAGCGGCGACGTAGGAGGCCGCACGCGATTGACAATTGCGCTCGCGTCGCAGCATCGGCCGGTCCCGCAGCACTTCTGTCGCGGAGTTGGTCAGCCCCAGAAACATGGCCACGGTCACGCTCAAGAATAGGTATGCCGGAATATGCAGCGCGGTGGACAAATGATAGTCACCCATGGGTGAGGATCGCAACGTGATGGAGATCAGTGCAGCCAGCACTGGTGCCTCAATGAACATGCTGTATATAGTTCCGCGATTGCGCGCCTTGGAGAACAACGAACGCAGGAAATGCGTCGCAAAAACCGCCATCACTGTGCGCAGCCGTCGCTCCGGCCTGAGCGGCACCGGCAGGCCCGCCACCGCTCCCACATCACTGAGACGCGACACCGGTCCGGCACCCGGAAGCAGCGAGCGCAGCAGCGCGGCACTTTCAAAGCGCTCCTGCCAGAAGGCTGGCGGGAAGCGTCTAGCGGCACCAGTGTTAGAACCGCCACCGATGGCGCTCAGCGGGGTTTCGAGCACATCGAACACGAAATCAGCCCCCTGAGCTGCCCCTCCCGCCAGCGAGGGATGGACGATGCCGAGTTCTTCGCAGGCCCCATGAAAATATTCCACCATCCCGGTCGGGGTTCCAAAATAGGCCAGACATCCCCCGCTATCTAACAACAAAACCTTGTCAAACAAGCGCAATACCAAGGCCCCTGGACGGTGCAGCGAGGCAATCACAATTTTCTCGCGGGCCAATGAGCGAAGTGTTTCGGCCACATGTTCCGAGTCTTTGGACGAGAGCCCGGAAATCGGCTCGTCAAACAAAAACACCTCGGCCCGGCTGCCCAGATCCAAACCCAAATTCAAGCGACTCCGCTCCCCACCAGACAATGTTTTTTCCCCTGGCGAGCCAACCCGCCTCCGCGCAATGGATTGCAGCCCCAGCTCAGCCAGCACACTGTCCACACGGCGCTCATGCTCCGCCAGCGATAGCCCCGGGCGGCGAATCGTCACCGCGTGACGCAAATGCTCGCGCACCGTCAATTGCGGATTGAGCGCCTCCTCCTGCGGCATGTACGCTATAAAGGGCACCAAACGTTCGCGATGCTCGTAAAGCGCAATGCCATTCAGCTCAACCTTGCCGCGGGTTGGTTGCAATTGACCGGAGAGCACCGACAACAAGGTGCTCTTGCCACTGCCGCTCGGGCCGATGATACACAGCATCTCGCCCCGCCTCACCTCAAAGTTGAGGTGATCCAAGGCCCGTGTGCCCGAGCCGAAATCATGGATCAAATCCTCCACCTGGAGCGACTCAATCTGGGTGCGCTCCTCGTCCAGAAAGCATTCCCGGAACCGGCAGCGAACCGCCTGACTGCCGGATAAACGAATCAATGACCCGTCCATGAGCACTGCCGAGCCACGCACCAACTGCCCGTCCACCCAGATGGGTCCCTCGCTCGACCTGACCTCCAGTGAGCCCTCCGCACGCTCCGCGTCATACCGGATAAACAACACAACCCGCGGTGCCAATTTGGCACCTAGCAATAAATCACCCCGCGCCAATGCCGCCGCATCGTTGGAAACCAAGTATTCCTGCCGATCCCCCGCCAGCCGGAAACTGCGGCCGCTCTGAGTGGCCCGCCGCCTCAACTCGTTGATTGAAAAACTCACTCCGGCAGCATCCCCCAGTCGCTCATGATTGAGGCACTGCACCTTCTCCCCCCGCCGCAGCGGACCGCGACTCCCCGCGTGCAAATTCGTGTTGTGCAAGGCCTCCACCTCCGCTTCCAAGCCGAAGTTCACCCGCAAAGCACTCATCCGCCCTCGATTGCGCGCTGCGATGAGCCCCTCCTCCCCGGCCTCCAAATAAATCGCAGGAGTATTCCCCGTGCGTTTCACATTGAGGAAAAACATCAAATCCTCATGGCTCAGCGTCCACCCCGGGACCACCAGCGGTTGGCGCTCGCGCATCCGCAAAAAGGATCCCGTCTCCAGCGAACGGCCACGAATCCACAAGGGCGCCACCCCGGTATTTCTCACCAACACCAAATCCCCCGTCCGGTAAACCCGGAACTCCTGCTGCTGCGCCACCGCCAACGGAGGCAGCACCACGTCAGAACCCGCCCCACCAAAAATCACCCGCTCAAATGGCAATCCCTCATCTCCCGCCTCCCCGAGCATCTCCCGCAAAATCGCCGCCCCGTAATCCGGCCTCCCCAAGCGCCGCATGAACACGTCGAAGCTTGCCCGCCCACGCTCAGATCGCCCTGACGCATCCACCAACGTGAACAATTCCAAGCCGACCGCCAGTTTGCCCGCATCATTCAAGGTGTCCTTCAACTCTGCCGATACCCCCTGCAGTGGCCGTGGATTGCGCACCGCCCGCTGCAAACGCCGCCTCAGCCAACCGTGATCCACCTCTGGAAACGCACTCCGTAGCAAATCCAAAATCATGTCCGCCTCGGCCGAACTCAACTGGTCGTCGAGCGTCGCAAACGCCGCAAATGCATCCACCAGCATCCCCACATGCGCGTCGGTTCCGGGCCGCAGCGCCCGCAACCGCCCAATCCCCGGAATGGTCCGCAACCACCGCCAACGCATCCATTGCGGCGGTGTCAACTTGATTTGCTTGCCGTGAAAGTGCCAGACCACGCCCCCATCCATGCCAGAGCGCGGGCCCACCGGCAAGAACTCCGCAAAAAAGGGGTTTTCTTTTTCCGACTCTCGTTTACTCTCCTCACGCCCGCTAGGCGCTTTGACCTGTCCACCATGTCCGATCAACCAATTCCCCCCCCAAACAATACTCCCAACCGCAGCACAGGTGATGCCAGCGGGTTTAACTGGCGTTTATTGATTCTCCTCTCCGTTGCCTGCCTCATCCTTGGCCTCGCCTTTTTCAATAACCCCTTGGGCGGAACCGCCGCCAAATCCCTCAGCTACTCAGAATTCCATGCCTACTGGGACCAAGGCCGCGTGCTCGTCGATGACACCAAGCACCCGCTCAAGGTCATCACCACCGATACCTCCTACGACGCCGAAATCAATGGTTTCCTCAGTCCCGAATTGATCAAATCCCCATCAACCGAGGAAAAAATCACTAACTTCCATGTCCCGGTTAATCTCAGCCTCCAAAAGGATGAGATCACCGCCATCCTCGGCGATAAAATCCGCATTGAGGCCAAACCCGCCACTCCTGACAAACCGGCAACGGTTCCCCCAGGCGAAGCCGCAGTGGATGCGCTCGCAACCGGCGACACGCTATCTCTTCCCGAATTCCGCAAGGCACTGGCTCTCGGCCACATCCAAGTCAAGGACGCCGCCAATCCACTCCGCATCCTCACTTTTCCAGACAACTCCCAATCCATGATTGTGGGTGCCCGCAAAGTATTCACCAACTTGGTCCCCAAGAAATCTGCGGATGACAAAGATCTGGCCCCGGTCCCATTTACCGTCAGTGTTTCGGTACCCATTCTTAGCGACGAACTCAAACAACTCGTCAAAGACAAGGCGATCTGGGAACGCCACAAAGATTACCTCGGCAGCGCCATCGTCACATTCCTGCCAGTCCTGCTCATCCTCCTCCTGCTGTTTTTCCTGTTCCGCCAGCAAATGAAATCCGCCGGTCGCGGCGCCATGTCCTTTGGTAAAAGCAAAGCCCGCCTTCTTTCCCAGGATCGCGTCAAAGTGACCTTCAAAGATGTGGCGGGCATCCAGGAAGCCAAAGAGGAACTCTGCGAAATCGTCGAATTCTTGCGCGACCCTCGCAAATTCCAAAAACTCGGCGGCTCCATCCCCAAGGGCGTCCTCATGGTTGGCGCTCCCGGCACCGGCAAAACCTTGCTAGCCCGAGCCATCGCCGGCGAGGCTGACGTCCCGTTCTTCCCCATATCCGGCTCCGATTTCGTCGAAATGTTCGTCGGCGTCGGCGCTTCCCGCGTCCGCGACATGTTCGAACAAGGGAAGAAAAACGCCCCATGCCTCATCTTTATCGATGAAATCGACGCCGTCGGCCGCCACCGCGGCCATGGAATGGGCGGCGGCCACGACGAACGCGAGCAAACACTCAACCAGTTGCTCGTCGAAATGGATGGCTTCGACAC
>JBAXCM010000316.1:0-5695 GCA_037141475.1 Verrucomicrobiota bacterium
GGCGGCGCGACCGGCGCAAAGATGCGGCGTTGCAAGCCAACGGGTATTTTGTATTGCGCTTTCTCGCTGCCGACCTCGGCCAGCACTTGGACGCGGCGCTCGATACGGTGCTGCGCACCCTGGCCTATCTGCGGCGAAATTGGCAAGTGCCCTCATCCACCTAATTTTGGGAATTGACCCGGATGCCCGGATGCTCGCCGCATAACAATGAGGCCTTGCTTTCGCTCCGGTTTGCGCTTGGATGATCGGCGCGATGCCCCGCTCTAACACAAACCGCGCCAACCTCACCCGCTATGCATGGATTTCCATTGCGGCGGCGCTCGTGACAATTGCGTTGAAGAGCGCGGCGTTTTACCTAACGGGTTCGGTGGGATTGCTCTCCGACGCACTGGAGTCGCTGGTGAATCTGATGGGTGGGATGATGGCTCTGGCGATGTTAACGATTGCCGCGCGACCGGCTGACGAGGATCATGCCTACGGTCACAGCAAAGCGGAATATTTTTCCAGCGGGGTGGAAGGGGCTCTGATTCTGGGGGCGGCGCTTAGTATTGGACTGACGGCGGTGCCGCGCTTGTTTCACCCGCAAGCCCTCGAGCAAGTGGGGCTGGGGCTGGCGGTCTCGATGGCGGCGGCCCTCATCAATCTCGGAGTGGCACTGTTGCTTTTGCGGGTCGGCAAGAAATACCATTCCATCACCTTGGAAGCCAATGCCCATCACCTCCTCACGGATGTGTGGACGTCGGTGGGCGTACTCGTCGGGGTGGCCGCCATGGCACGCAGCCACTGGCTGTGGCTCGACCCGGTGGTGGCCCTGCTGGTGGCTGCTAACATTTTATGGACGGGTTCAAAAATCCTCTGGCGCTCGATCTGCGGGCTGATGGATCTCGCACTGCCTGCGGCAGACCTGGCAACGGTGCGCGAGGTGCTCGACGTCTATCAAAAGGAGGAGATTCAGTTTCATGCCCTGCTCACCCGTCAAGCCGGAGCGCGCAAGTTCATTTCAATGCACGTGCTGGTTCCCGGCACATGGACGGTGCAGCGCGGCCACGAACTGCTTGAGCGCATCGAACATGATATTCGCGCAGTCATCCCTAACAGCACAGTGTTCACCCACCTCGAGTCGATCGACGATCCCGCCTCGTGGGCCGACGAAATGTTAGATAGGAGCTAGAATGCCGCGCGTGTCATGGGGACTGGATGAAGATTGTTCCGCAGGATGCGGAACACAGCCGACGGGAAAGGCGATTCCCAGCCATAAAACTCGACGACGATCCCACTCTCCTACCGAAGCACCGCACCGCCTCGCCACCCTCCAGCCCGTCATCGGCCTCAAGCTAGCCGGCTGCCATGTCTTAGTCGATTGGGGCTGGCAAGGCCACGGCTACCACCTCGACATGATCGAGCTACAAGTTGTGCTTATTCTCAGTTCTATAGATGACGAAAGGCAAAATGCTGGGAGTGCTTCACACCATTAACAAAGAGGAAACCTATCAAAAATACATCAATGAGAAACAAACGAAATATACGGAATCATATGACTGCGGCACTGTGTCTTCTTGCTGTAGCATTACCATGCCTTGAAGTGTGTGCTGCTGTTCAAGCGGATGGAGGCGAGAAAGACAGTTCAAGTGCTGCTACCGGGAAATCACGGGTGTTCAATGTTCTTAAATATGGGGCAGTGGGCGATGACAAGACGGACAACACCGAAGCGTTTTCGACATGTATGAAGGAGGTGATCGCTGCCGGCGGCGGAAAAATGGTTCTGCCGGATGGCGTCTATCGCGGCCGGATCACCATCCCGCCGGTTTCCAGGCCCCTCCCGAGTTGGATCACCGTCGAGATCGTGGGCGAAAGCGAGCCATCGCCAGTTTTCGGGACGATCGGATCATTCCCGCTCCAGAACAACGGCACAATCGTCAAGAGTCTGTCCACATCGGGCACTGCGGTCATCTCGGCCGCTCCGGCACCTGACTCCGCATTTTGCGGATTTTCAGGTGTCTATGTGGTTATCCGCAACCTCGATGTGCGGACCTGCGATAACCCGGCCATCGGCGGCATCGATCTCAATAATGCCCTGCAGTGCCGACTCGAGAACGTCTTTATCAATACCGGCATCTACAACGTGCAAGCCTCCAAACCGACCCACAGCACCATCGGTTTAATCACTCCAGCGTGCAATAACGCCGCCTTGACCATCCTGCGTAACGTGGTTGTGACCGGATATCATACTGGCATAGTGGTCAATGAGCACACCGACGGGGACAACATCGTGGTGGCCTCCAACGTCAACGGCTTGGAATTTCGTTTTGCTCATCATGCATCCCGCTTTGGGCGGGTGGGCACATACCGCAATACCCATCACATCACGGTCTCGGGCAGGCACGGGTTTTCGATCGAACAGATGAACACGGAACAACCGGGGCCGGAACAAACGGATGCCCAGAACGCCTGGCAGGCACTCGTCAGTAATATTAACGACCCGAAGAATTTGGGCGTTGGTGATATCAACTACTGGGTCGTCGAGGGAAACGTGGGAGCGGTCGAGACGTTTACCCGCAACGGCGGTGCCTCGATCCAGGCCCGGCGGATAGGCTCCGCTCCCGGCGAAAACAAGTAAGCCGGATGTCCTCAAACACATCACACCGGATTGGCAGTTGCTGGCAGTCAGTGGATCCGGTCAGCCTGCAAGTTCCCCAAAGATCGACCCTGCAGCACTCCGGTTGCCAGCCAACATTCTGCCGGTCCTCGGGGCGAGGTTTCCGCAGGAGTCGGAGATGCGACCGGACGGGTACAAGAACTATCTCGACGCGATGGTCTACCACTCGCATTGATGCCGACTGGAACATCTGGTTCGGGCAACAGCGCTATGCGGCCGTCGTTCTCTATCACCCCGAGTTCGAGAACGCCACCACTGCCGGGTTCTTTCAGCAAGCCGCCAAAGGCAAAACCATTATCTATCGTGTCGGCGATTGGACCAAGAACTTTGATGCCAAAGCATTCGATGGAAAGCGAAAGTGGCACGGCGTGTTTCAAGTCCTCAGCGGCCCCGTTCCGGCCGTGCTTTTAGTCTTTACACACGATTGGCTGCGGCTGAGAGTGCCACAGCCCCTTGAACCATGAAGACTCCATTATTCACTATGATCGGCCTGTTGCCGGTGCTGCTGATACTGCCCATCCATGTTGATGCCAACGGTAAGATTCAACCTGGGAATACCCCGTAATCCCAACAGCGAGTTGAGAATTTTCCATAATATGAAAAGCACCTACAGACCATGGCCTGTTCTAACGGATATCATCGTGGCGGCGACTTATGGCACCACAGCACAGATGGAAGAAACTGAGCACAAATTCAACCCAAGGAAAAATAGACATGCGTAAGATCCTGATTTCTAGGGTTGCCGTGCTACTCTCGCTGTCATGCCTGGCCGGAGCGGCTGAAACCAAGTCCGAGCGCGATGCCCGGATGGAGTGGTTTCGCGAGGCCCACTTCGGAATGTTCATTCACTGGGGGCTTTATTCCGTTCCCGCTGGAGAGTACAAGGACCAGAAAGACCAAGGCGAATGGTTCCTGTTGCAGACCAAGATGCCGCTTTCTGAATACGCAAAGTACACCGGGCAGTTCAACCCCGTGAAATTCGATGCGAAGGAGTGGGTGCGTATCGCGAAGAACGCCGGGATGAATTATCTCGTAGTCACCGCCAAGCATCATGACGGGTTTGGAATGTACCCGTCGGAGCTGACCGACTGGTGTATCAAGTCCACACCCTTCAAGCGCGATCCGCTCAAGGAACTCTCAGTCGAGTGTAAGAAGGAAGGGATCGTGTTTTGTGTGTATTACTCTATCTGGGACTGGCAACATCCCGATTATGCGGAACGCATTCCTAACAATGATCTCGCTACCGGCAAGCCCGATATGCGCCGCTACGTGGAATTTGTAAAGGGGCAGCTCAAAGAACTAATAACCAATTACGATCCCGGACTTGTCTGGTTCGATGGCCAGGGAGGGCCATGGACTCCAGATCAGGGGGCTGAGGTCTGTGCCTACATTCACACGCTCAAGCCGAATATTGTCATCAAGGACAACTTTGGTGTAGACAAAGGCGGTGACTATGAGGTGCATGAGAATACGATTCCAGCGGGTTCATTGAAGAAGGGGGCTGACTGGGAAACCTGCATGACCATGAACGGGCATTGGGGCTACAACAAATATGATCAAGGCTGGAAATCCACAGAATACCTTGCCCGCAGTCTTGTTGACTGTGCCAGCAAGGGCGGTAATTTGCTGTTGAACGTTGGTCCGACCTCTGAGGGCCTGATTCCCGCCCCATCCATTGAACGATTGGAAGCGATTGGCAAGTGGACTCGTGTGAACGGTGGATCAATTTACGGCGCAACAGCGAGTCCTTTGGGGGAGTTGCCGTGGGGCCGCGCCACGCAGAAAGATGGCAAACTCTATCTTCATGTTTTCAACTGGCCCAAGGATGGCAAACTTTTCGTGCCGCTGGCCAACAAGCCGGGCAAGGTGGCATTGCTGATTGCGCCAGACCAGGCTCTGCAGTCGATCTCGAACGATATGGGGGTTGCGATCACGCTGCCTGCCGAGGCACCAGACAAAATCGACAGTGTCATTGTGATCGACTTGGATGGGCCTGCCACTGTCCGGGCTTCTGACGGGTCGTTGTTGCTGGCCGCTGCAAACGCCGATATCGAAGGATGTGCGTCTCTTCAGGAATCCAAATCCGTGAAAAACATCGGCGCATGGACTGACAAAGGCGTGAAGATTTCCTGGGCTGTAGATACCAGGGCAGGTGTGTACCATGTCGCCCTGACCTATGCTTGCGGCCCGGATTGTGCGGGCAGCGACGTTGATGTGACCGTCGGCGATCAAAAAGTCTCTGGGCATATTGAATCGACGGGCAGTTTTGACGATTTCAAGAGAATTTCGCTGGGTGAGATCGTGATCGCGAAATCCGGCGCGGCTGTCGTCACGATCAAGGCGACAAAGATGAAGGCGGCGGCGGTGATGAACCTCAGCGAGATCAAGCTCACACCGGTTAGCAAGTAGCCCACGTCAATGGAGAAATACAAAACGCACAAACTAACAACCATCACACTAGCCGCCCTGCTGCTGGCACCGCTGTTTGCGCATGGTGCCGAAACGGCTGTGGATCCATGCGGGCCTATCACGTACCCGGGAATGACAGTGAATGCCGGCAAAGAGGGAGTTCAGGCACCCGGTTACACCTTTGTTAACCATTGCAAGAAGCCGACGCCGTGGCAGGCGCAGTGGATCTGGCTGCCCGCTGAGGCGAAGGTCGATGCGGTCGCATGCTTCCGCAAAGAGGTTACCCTCTCAGCGGTGCCGGATCAGGTCATGGCCTGGATCAGCGCCGACATGAAATACCGCCTGTGGATCAACGGCAGGCTCGTCTCCCGTGGACCAGTGGATATCGGCAGGGACGTCTGCTTCGATATCTCCACCGGCAAATGGTTCTACGATGCGCGCGACCTCACTCCGTACTTCCGCAAGGGGGTCAACGTCATTGCCGCCGAGGTTTTCCGTGAGTGGCCCATCAACGAAACCGTCACCAGCGGACACCCCGGCTTGATCTTTGAGGCCGAGCTGACCCTGCCCGGCGCGGCCAAGTTAATCCTGAAAAGCGATGCGACCTGGCGTGGCACTCCGGCCCTCCAC
>JBAXCM010000317.1:0-5693 GCA_037141475.1 Verrucomicrobiota bacterium
ACGGCGATGAACGCACGCTGGCACCGCGTTGCAGCGATTCGATAGCCACCCGCGAGCCGTCACCGAGGGTCACCGGCGTGCCTGCCGGAAAACACCCGCTGCCGGTGAACGAGCCGTTGCCGTTACCACCGCCACCGCCTCCAATACCGGTTGGAACATCACTCTTGTATTGGGCGACGATGCAACCGAGGAACTTGCCGATGGTTTCGGCAATGGCCTCCAGGCCGGTGAAGCCCATGATGAAATCCAGAGTGTCGATGGTCACGATGAGCGAACAGATGAGCGCGGCGGTGGCACCGTCGGCGCATTGCGCGATGGCCCGACCAATGGCGTTGATACCGGCCATAAAGTCATCGTCGAGAATGTTGGGTTTGAACACAGCGTCGGCGCAGCCGGAGATGGCACCACCGAGGTCGCTGGACAGGACCGGGCCGGACCCGCCGCCACCGAGGCCATGACGGCTCCAGACGAGATGGAAGGGCACGACTACTTCTTCTTGGGCGTGGAGCTCGGGCAGGTAATTGATCAGCGGTTGAAGCGAGGCGTAGGACGAGACATCGCCGGTGAGCTGGACATCGAACATGCTGATCAAGCCCTCGTTGCGCACCTTGACCAACAGGGTGCTCTCGTATTGGTCAGGCAAATTGGTGAAGGCGAACGACGGTGGGTCAAACACCAGCACCGGGAACGGAACCCGCGTTTCAAAGGTTTGCTCGATGACAATCTCGTAGCGGTCGGTAAACGGCTTGGGGACCACCGAAAATTCCACGGTCACCAGCGATTTGGACAAGCGGGTTTCGACCAGCCCGAGTTGGCCAGGCACAATGTCGACGGTGCCGGTCTGGGTCGAATGGCCAGCGGCAGTGATCTGCCACGACCAAGAGCCTTCCTGCAGGTTGGGAATGGTGACCTCGCCGTTGGAGTCAGTTAGAAACGGCCCGAGTTCCTCGCGCAGATTCGGATTGCGCAGCCGCACTTTGGCATTGGGCACCCGCTCGACGAAAATGTTATCGACGACAAACTTGACGCTGCCGACCAGCGAACTAGTGACCTGAGCGAAGAGGTTGACGTGGAAAGGAGTTTGCAGGTTGGAGCCTTGGATTTCAATAAAGTCATCGTAGAAACCCAAGGCGGTGGTGTCCGGCGGGGCGAAAGCAACCCCAAAGGTGAGCCGACCACCGACCGGTATGTCCGGCAACACGACCCGACCGTCAGCAGCGCGCGGCAAATTCACATCCATCCACCGCATACTGGCCGGCGGAATCAATACCGGATTTTCAACGGCGCGCAGGCCGAGGTTTTCAAGGGTCACCACATAGCTGTTGATGTTGCCGCGGTTGACTGAGCCCTCGACGTAGCCAACCCGCGGACTAACGAACGAGAGCACGGGCACGGCCGGCCGCAGGCTCAGGGTGCCTCGGAAGGTGCATGAAGCCCCCTCGGCCGAAAGGAAAGTCAGATTGATCAAGGCTGTATCGGGAGCGTTGGCATCGGCGGTGAAGCGGATGGCCACATTCTGGTCGCCATTGGGTGCGATGGCAAAGGGGCCGTCAATAAGGGCCGCCCGAATCGTGGTAATATCCACCTCGGTATCGCCGTTCATCACAAAAGCCCGCGCACTCATTGCGACCGAAGCGGCAGTCAAATCGCCTGGGTTGATGGCTTTGAGGGTAATGTCGAGCGTATCATTCTTCGACATGACGATATCGCCTCGGCCCGGCGTCACGTAGAGCCGACGGTAGTCAATGGTCACCTGATTGAGCTGATCCACCACATCCGGGTGAGCAGCCCAAATATTGAGTCGTCCGGAAAACCCGAGCACCGGGGTGTAATCGTAGGCATAAGCGCCGAGGTCATCGGTCGTGACGGTTTGCCAAGTGACGAAGCCGCGAGCCCCGAATCCGAGGTGCAGCGCGGCGTGGGCTAGCGGCAGACCACTGGCGCGATCGATTGCCTGACCCGTGATATGGACGGGTTCATCGTTGGCGTAAAACGCTTTGTTGGTGGCCGAGGTGCCGTAGTAGGCGGTTTCGACGAGGGATGAGGTGGTTTGCCCGCTGAGCGTGCCTCCGGCCAGCAGGGAACCGCTGAGCGGACGGTAGCGGATGGCGGCGATGTCGAGGACGAAGCGGGCTCCCTGGCCGGCATGGCCGAGAGCTTCAGGCACGAAGATTTGGGGGATGGTAAAGGTTACCGACCCACCTGGGGCGATGGTAATAAAGGCATTGCCGTCGCCGTCCATGGTCACTCCAGACACGCCGCTGCCCTTGAAGTCCTTGCGCGACACCTCGGCACCACTGGCATCCAGCACTCGCACCGACACATCGCCTGCCAGATTGCCGAACCCACGGCCAATGATGATCTCGATGGGCACCGGACCGGGATTGGCAATGCGCGCCACAAAATCCGTCAGACCACCGGCCAGCGGCGGAGAGACAGCCTGCAAACTGGCGCTGTTGCCGCCATCGGTGGCTGGACGTTTGACAAACGATTTTTCAAAGCTCACTCGACTGCCACTGGCGTCAGCCGGGCCGCGGGCCAGCAACTGAATCGATTGCCGAGTGGCCAGAGTGCGAGGTGCAAGCACCACGAAATCCTGGCTCGCCGAGCCGCCCGGTGCCACGTCGAGATGGGTGTCGATACCGACGGACAGGGCATCGCTGCCGCCGACGGTGCGCACCAAGTCGAGGCGCTCAATAGCCAGACGGCCGCTGACGGCAAGATTGCTGGCTACCACCCGCAGCGAGTCGAAGTAAAAGCGCACGCTGTCATGTTCGGCAGCGGTGGCGTCTGGATTGAGCAGCAAGCTGAAATCGGCCGCCACCACCACCAAGCGCCGCCGCGGGCTTTCGTTGCCCGCCGCGTTGAGTGCGGTGATTTCATAACTGACGCTCGCCACCCCCAGTGTAAGTGGGTCGATGTAGAACCGGTCGGCCAACGGGATCGGGCCGCCATTTTGCTTCACACCGTTCCGATAAACATTGAAGCCAGTGACCGTCGGATCGGTCGAATCCCATGTCATCGAGGTGGGCGAGGCGTCGCGCACCAAGATTTGAAGGTTGGTGACCGGGCTAACCAACATCTCGATAGTCAGCACCGGGGTGGCGTTTTCATTGCCATGAGAATCGACGCTGGCAACGCGATAGTCATGGATCCCTCGTGGCGGGTTGTCTTGGAAACTCACCGGAGTGGTCGAACTATAGATCAGATCGGTACCGCGATAAACGTTGTAATGATGCGGCACCTCCCCACTCGATGGAGCCGCCCACGAGAGCGCCACTCCGGTCGTCCCAAGGGTAGCCACAAAATCCTCCGGCGGCGGCGGTGGCGTGCGGTCGGACAACGCGTTGAGCACCCCGGAGGGCAAGCTGTCGGCCCCCCGCAGTGCCGCCACGATCGCATAGGTGTAGATGCCGTCGGCTGGCGGCGTGTCCGTGAATTCGCACGAATTCAGACCGTCGGCCAGCAACAACACAGGCACCGTGGCATTGTTGCCCGGCTCCCGATAGATTTTGTAGGATTCAGCCCGCGGCACCGCGTCCCAACGGATGGCGATGTGGCCGTGGGCCAATGTTTGAGCGCTCAAGCCGCCCGGTCGGCTCGGCGGGTCGGGCAACTCAGTGTTGTAAATCTCGAGATTGCTCGGAGTGATGACGGTTCCGCTGTTGCCCGCAGCGTCGGTCACGCTAAGGCGGAAAAAGCCGGTGCCACGGCCCATCGCGGCATTGAGCGTGAGATTGCCAGTCCAGACGGTGCCCGAACCCGTCAGCGGGATGGCCACCCTGGCACCCACCGGCGGATCGAAGGCGAGCGTCGGAGAGGTCCCGAGGGCCGGGGCTTCGGACAATTGCAGGCCAAGGGCGACGGTCACTGGGTTAAGGGTTTGGACAGGAGCAGGATGGTCGAGGCTGAGGGTGGCGGTGGGCTTGGTGACGTCGAAGACCAAGCTCGGTCCGCTCGGTGGGCCGCTGAAGGAATTGCCGGCCAGATCGGTGGCGGAAACATTGACCGTGGCGGTGCCGGTCGTGGCCGAGAGATCGGACACAACAAAGTCTGCGGTAAACACCGTGGCCGATTGACGAATCACGGGCACCGAAACCGGTTCGCCAGAACCCGCAGAGCTGATGGTCAAAACCGGATTGGCCGTAAGCGGCTCACTCGCGGTAAGAATGATCCCGAGCGTGCGCGGCCCCACCGGAAGGCTCCCGTCATAGCTGATAGTGAAACTCGGCTTGGTGAAATCAAGGACAGCCGACCGCAGGTTGGACAGGACACTGGCATTGCCGGCGTCGTCGTAACCGACGACCGCAAAATACCAAGTGGCATCGGACATGCTGCCAAGCGTGAAGGTGGTACGACCGCTAATCAAGTCGCTCTGGCCAATGGCTTGGGCTGGGTCGGTGAACGCCTGCTGCTTCCACAATACCCGGAACTTGGTCGGCCGCTCACCGCTCGCCGCATACTGCCACTCCAACTGCAAACCACGGCCAGGGCTGTACACGGGTTCCAACAACACCGGCGCGGCGGGCGGTCCGGAGTCGTGAACGACGCCCACCGGTGCCGATGACGAAGAACCCAAACCGTCAAAGGCAGTGACGACCAGGGTGTTGGTTCCCTCAACGAGGGGCACCGCTGGCAAATTAAAGCTGCCATCCGGCGCGGCATTGAGACTGCCTGAAACACTCGAACCATTGCGGGTGACACGCAGCCCAATACCGGCCTCGGCCGTGCCGCTGAGCGCGACCGTGGCGGCATTGGTGAGCAAGCCGTCAAGCGGTGCCGCAATCACCGGGGCCGGCGGCGGAGCCGGAGCTGTGACGATATTCACGGCGCGGCTGGATTCATTGCCAGCTTGGTCGCGGGCCCGCAACTCGGCACGATGCATGCCATTGCCCAAAGCCCGCGAATCCCACAGCGTGGCGAAGGTCGCCGCGGAATTGCGAGCGACCAGCACGTCGTCGATCAGCAAATCGATCCATTTCACACCCAAGGCCGCAGTGGCTGTGCCGCTGACCACCAGCGGGCGAGACACCGTCTGGCCCTCGACAAGGCTGAAAGCGGTGACCACCGGACCGTCGGTGATATAATTAAAGGTCACAGCCACATCGGGACCGGTGGTGCCGGTGGCACTGTTGGTTTGAACGTGAACGGTCTTGAGGCCGGCCCCGCTCGACAGCGTGAAAGGCAGCAGGAAACCATAGGGTCTGATGCGCAAAGACACATCCGCAGGGAACAAATCGTTAAACAAAGAGCCGGTGAACAACGAATTTTCACTGGCCCGGTATTGCACAGGGTTGACCCCCATCAGACGCAATTGCACCGTGCGCACCCCGGTGTCGGTTACGCCTGATGCCGCCGCCACCGCGCTACCCAGCACTGGTTCGCCAGCCAGTGGAGTTGCCGCACCCACGCTGCCGCTCAGACCTGCGGCGATGACGTCAGCATCGGCGCTGCCCCACCAGTTAGAGGCTGCGTCCAGAGTCGCAGTGGCTTGTTGCACAGCATTCGCAGTGGTGTTGTTGAGAATGACCGACTGGTGGAGGTGGATCGTGGCCGAGTCCATCGCTCGCAAACCGTTCTCATTGAATGCCAAATAACACCCAGTGGCGGTTACCCCCCCACTGCCGGAAACATCCAGACCACCACCGGCATTTTGAATCGCGTACAAACGCGTCACCAGCGGGCTGCCGGCC